>CAZFEA010000077.1:10391-11450 GCA_964518085.1 uncultured Dehalococcoidia bacterium | reverse complement strand
GGCCCCCGGATTTGTTAATTGTACCGACGCAGGCATGGAGGGTGGACTGGCGACGCCTCTGTTCATCACCCTTTGCCATGACCTGCCCTGGAACGGAGGACTGTTCAGGCCGGTCAAGATTGTCGCTGAAAAAGGTACCATCTGCAATGCCCGGCGACCCGCCCCGGTGGGCGGCGCCACGGTCATGGGGGCAAGGGTGCTGATGAATGCCTGTACCCAGGCTATTTCCAGACTGGTATCCACCAACCCGAAATACCGCGACGAGGCCAGGGCGGTGGCCGGCGGGACTTTCATGACGCTAAATCTGAGGGGCGTCAGCCAGTACGGAGAACGTTATGGCACCATGATCATGGATGCCCGTGGCAGCGGGGAAAGCGCTTACCCGTTCCGGGACGGGTTCAATTCCGAGGGCGCCGTCGGTTCTCCCCGCAGCAGTATGCCCAACGTCGAGACCAACGAGGATTTTGCTCCTATCATGTACCTCTACCGGAAGCATATTGTAGACACTGCCGGAATCGGTACCATGAGGGGCGGGAACACCCTCGGGCTCGCCTTTACCGTGATAGGCGATTCACCCCAGGAGGCGGTGCTCTGCGGCCATGGCGTGGAGGTCCCTAACTCGTCCGGGCTGACCGGGGGAGGGCCCGGCGCCTGCGTGGTGAACACCCTGGTCACAGAGACCGACCTGGCCGGGTTGATACAAAGCGGGCAAGTTCCCGATACGCTGGACCGGCTGGGAGGCCACAAAAAGGATGTCGGCGCCAAGCCGGGCGAGATGCTATTCAGACCGGGCGACGTTTTTGCCTATTCCTTCCAGGGTGGGGGTGGCTGGGGCGACCCTCTGGAAAGGGAGCCGCAAAGCGTGCTTCGGGACGTTGAGGCGGGCGTTATCACCCGGTCGTGGGCGCGCCGGGCCTTCAAGGTGGTCATTGTTCAAGCTACCGGGGAAGTGGATGTGAAACGGACCGGGACGCTGAGAAAACGCGCCCGGTTGAAACGTATTGCCACCTCCACGGCGGCCGGGCAACTGCGAATGGTCCCCTCTCCCTTGACGGGAGA
>CAZFEA010000077.1:0-10291 GCA_964518085.1 uncultured Dehalococcoidia bacterium | reverse complement strand
TTCCCTCTCCCTTGACGGGAGAGGGTCAGGGTGAGGGTGATCGTGGGGATGAGGGTGGGGACCTCCCTCCTGCGCAGAAAACACTCTTGCCCATCGGCGAGGGCCTTAGCGCGGTATACTTGAACGGGTCCACCTCTGTACAGTGCAAGTGCGGCTTTGAATTCGGCCCGGTCACCATGAACTGGAAAGAGCGGGCCCTGAAACGGGTTGTTCCCCCGCGCCGGTTAGGCCCTTACATCAAATTGCACCGCGACCTGGAGGCCAGAGAATACATCTGCCCTGCCTGCGGCATCCTGCACAGCGTCGAAATAAGCCGTAAAGAGGAGCCTCCGCTATGGGAGGTAGAACTGAGTCTGAACAGTCTGAACAGTCTGAACAGTCTGAACAGTCTAAACAGTCTAAACAGTCTAAACAGTCGAACAGTCAAACAGGGTCCGTGGCGGCACGCTGCTGCGTGCCCGACGACTAAACAGTCTGAACGGTCTAAACAGTCTAAACAGGCAAACAGGGTCCGTAGCGGCACGGCGTGCCGTGCCGGATCAAACACCGTGTCTCCACCGAACATCACAATTACCGTCCTGATCGATTCTGGCGCGCCCTGGTGCGAGGGCGATTGCGCCATAGACTGGTCAAAGGAGCAACACCAGGCGCTGGCCCGCGCCAAGGTCCGCGAAAAGACCGGCGGCGGCGCCGAAGTGGAGTTCGTAGATGCCACGTCCCCGGCGTTGGATGCCCGGCAGTCCGCCCTGGTCCGGCGCGTGGGTTGTGAAAAGCTGCCCTTCCCCGTCCTGATGTTGAACGGCAACCCCCGTATCGACGGACCCTTCGACATCCGGATGCTCCTGGACATCGTCGAAGTAGAAATGGAACGCGACCTTTGAAAGAAGACTACGAGATCGTAGTTATCGGCGGCGGTCCGGCCGGCCTGACGGCCGGGCTGTACTCGGCCATGGGACGCCGGGCCACCCTCCTCCTGGAGAAGAACCTGATGGGCGGCCAAATAATCAACGCCGATAAGATCGAAAATTTCCCGGGGTTCCCCGAAGGCATTAGCGGCATGGACCTGGCCGAACTGATGCAAAAACAGACGGCCCGTTTCGGCCTGGAAACGGTCTATGCCGGGGTAACCGGCATTGAGCAGGCCAACGAGCGATATTCCGTCGAGACCGGAGAGGGAACGGTGCGGGCCACCGCGATCATCGTAACCGCGGGGTCGGAACACCAGAAGCTGGGCGTCCCCGGTGAGGCTGAATTCCTGGGAAAGGGCGTCTCCTACTGCGCCACCTGTGACGCCAATTTCTTCCGCGGCAAGAGGGTGGCCGTGGTCGGGGGCGGTAACGCCGCCGTTAGCGAGGCCCTTTACCTGACCCGTTTCGCCACCAGGGTATTCCTCATTCATCGCCGCGGCGAACTGCGCGCCACCCGCATCCTGCAGGAGCGGGCATTCGCCAGTCCCATCCTGGAACCGGTGATGGAGACCGTGGTCGAAGATGTCAGGGGAGACGGGCTGGTGAAAGAATTGACCCTGCACAACATGAAGACCGCCAGAGACCGCACGCTGGAAATCGATGGAATCTTCATCGCCATCGGTTTCAAGCCGAATACGGCGTTTGTCAGGGACTTCCTGGAGGTGGACGGCCAGGGGCAGATAGTCACCAGCATCAGGCTGGAAACCAGCCGGCGCGGCGTGTTCGCTGCCGGGGATATACGCAGCAACTCGGGCCGCCAGGCCATCATCGCCGCCGGCGACGGCGCCACCGCCGCCCTGTTCGCTCAGGACTATCTGCGGAACCTGTAAGTCTTGTTCATTTTTCATTCGGATTTTGAATTTGTTTCGGATTTAGATATTCGGATTTGTTTCGGATTTAGATATTCGAATTTAGTATTTTCTTTCAGGAGATTTCAATGAAGGTCTTGTTCCTCGAGGATGTTCCCCCGGCGGCAAAGTCCGGCGACATCAAGGACGTAGCGCCGGGGTATGCCCGCAACTATCTCATCCCCCGCAACCTGGCCATTCTGGCCACCCCATCAGCGGTCAAAGAGGCCGAATTGCTGCGCCAGGCGCGGCTCAAGCAGAAAGCCAGGACCGACGCCGAACTCAGGGAACTGGCAGCCGGACTGGAGGGCAAAGTGATCGCCATCAGGGCCAAGGTCGGCGCCGGCGACCGCCTCTATGGCTCGATCACCAAGACCGAGATCGCCGCCAGGGTCAAAGAGCAACTGGCCATAACCCTGGACCGCAGGAAGATCCAGCTTGACAAACCGCTGCGCAAACTGGGCAACTATGAAGTGGCGGTCAAGCTGTCTCCTGAAATTGAAGCCAGGTTGAAAGTGTCCATAGAGCAAGAAGAGGGTGAAAATGAGCGGGGAGAAGTTACCGCCTCATGACAATGAAGCGGAAGAAGCGGTCGTCGGGTCACTCCTCATCGACCCTGAAGCCATCGTCAAAGTCTCTTCCATAGTCGAAGCCGAGGACTTTCACCAGGAAAAGAACCGCTGGGTCTATGATGCCTGCCTGTCGCTGTACAAACGCTCGGCCAGCATCGACCAGATCACCGTGGCCGATGAGCTGGAGCGGCAGGGGCGCATGGCGGAGCTGGGACGCGACTACCTTTCCCGGGTCATCTCCCGGGTGCCCAGCTCGGTTTTCGCCGAACATTATAGCCAGATCGTCCACCGCCTCTCGGTGATGCGGCGATTGATCGCCGCCGGCGGCCAGATCGCCCGCATCGGCTATGAGGCCAACCAGGAGGTGGAGCCGGCCCTCAACCAGGCGGAAGACATCCTGTTCCGGATGCGCCACGGCTACACCCGGGGCGATTTCATCCACATCAAAGATGTCCTGGACGAGTTTTTCGACCGCGCCGCCCAGTCAACCGACGCCGAGCTGCAGGCCTCGCGCCGGGTGAGCTCCGGTTTCTATGCCCTGGATGACTTTCTCGGCCTGCTGGAGCCCTCCGACCTCATCATCCTGGCCGCCCGGCCCTCCGCCGGCAAGACCAGTTTTGCCCTGAACATCGCCCGCAACGCGGCGGTGGAGAAGAAGGCCCGCGTCGCCATCTTCAGCCTGGAAATGGCCCGGGTGCCCATCGCCGAGCGTCTCATTTCCTGCGAGGCCAGGGTGGACACCAAGAAGGTGCGCGTCGGCGGCAGGAACGACGCTGAAGAGCGGCGCGCCATGGAAGCCATCGGCATCCTGGCCGAGTGTCCCATCTACATCGATGATTCCCCCCTGTCCAGGGTGGTCGAGATGCGCAGCAAGGCGCGCCGCCTGTACTACGAGAAGGGTATCGACCTGATAATCGTCGACTACCTGCAGCTCATCCAGGGCGATGGCCGCGGCGAAAACCGGGTGCAGGAGGTCAGCCAGATCTCCAGGTCGCTCAAGGCCCTGGCCCGGGAGCTGAATGTGCCTCTCATCGCCGTCTCCCAGTTGAGCCGGGCCGTGGAATGGCGCTCCTCCCACCGCCCCCAGCTCTCGGACCTCAGGGAAAGCGGCAGCATCGAACAGGATGCCGACATTGTTCTATTCATTTCCAGGGAAGAACTGTACTACACCGAGCAGGAGTGGGCCGATGCCCACCCTGAGGAGCCCTACCCCCGGGGCATGGCCGACGTCATCATCGCCAAGCACCGCAACGGCCCCACCGGGGAGGTCAAGCTGCGCTTTGTTTCCCAGTATGCCAAGTTCGATAACCTGGAAGTGGCCGGCCGGAGCCTTCCGCGATGACCCCGGCGACCCCGCCAGCCGGCGTCCGGTTCACCCCCGTCCCGGACCCGTTCATCAAGGCTGCCATGCTCGGCATCGACGACCTCGACGAACTCAAGGCCAGCCTGTACATCATGTGGAAGCTCCACCAGAAGAAGGGCTATCCCATTTTCGTCACCCTGGATGAACTCCTGGCCGATGATACCCTGACCCGGGGACTATCCCGCCGGGAGCTTCCCGGAGACGAGGCGCTGCGCCTGGCGCTGTCCCGCGCCCTGGCCCGGGGCACCCTTATCAGGGTATCCCTTATCAAGGAGAACAACCGCTACGAAGTGTATATGCTGAATACCGAAGCCAGCCGAAAGGCGGTGCGCCGGATAGAACTGGGCAAGACCGACCTGGGCCGCACAATCCCCAGGGCAGCCGGTCCCGCCATGGCCGAACCCCCTGCCATCTTTAAGCTTTATGCAGAAAACATCGGCCTGCTCACTCCCCTGCTGGCCGATGATCTCCGCGAGGCGGAGAGGCTCTACCCTCCTTCGTGGATCGAAGACGCCTTCGGCGAGGCGGTGGCCCTGAACAAGAGGAACTGGCGCTACATTTCACGAATCCTGGAAAACTGGGCAAAAGAAGGAAAAGGCCGTGGAAAGCCTGGGCGATATCCTTAGGAACATGGTCGCCTCCAGGCAGGCGAACCAGCCGGACCGCGGCGAACCCGAACCGGAACCGGCGGAAAAATGCCCTGTGTGCCACGATGCCGGGTTCGTTCACCCGGCGCCGGGCGGAAGGCCGGACTACAGCCGCGTCGTCCCCTGCGACTGCGCCACGGCCAGACCTAAGGATGGCCGGCTGGACTTCCTGCAGCGCTATAGCAACCTGGGTCCCCTTGCCGGCCGGACCTTCGACAACTTCCTGTGCCAGCCCGCTTCCGGCGGGCCGCTGGCGGCGGCGGTGGCTGCGGCCAGGGCTTTTGCCGAAAAGCCCGACGGCTGGCTGGTCCTGGTGGGTCCCAGCGGCTCGGGCAAGACTCACCTGGCGGCCGCCATCGCCGGCCACCGCCTGGCCCTGGGACACCCGGCTGCCTTCACCAGCATTTCCGATCTGCTGGACCACCTCCGCGCCACCTATCATCCCTCCAGCGCCGTAAGCTATGACAGCCTCTTCGAGAAGGTCAGGAACGCCCCCTTGCTGGTGCTGGACGACCTCGGTCACCAGAGCTCGACGACCTGGTCCACCGAGAAGCTGGACCAGATCATCAACCACCGTTTCGTTTCGCGGCTGCCCACGGTATTCACCACCAGCTTTTCGCCCGACGAGCTTGAGGAACGGTGGGGCACCAGGCTGCGCGACCCCAGGCTCAGCCGCATCATCTTCCTCACCGGGCCGGACGAAGGACAATCCGAAGATATCGAAGCCATGGCGCACCTGCGGCACATGACCTTCGAGACCTTCCGGTGGAAGCGCGCGGAGCTTCTGCTCGAAGACCGGCAGGCGCTGGAAGCGGCTTTCAACAATGCCCTGGAATTCGCCCGCCAGCCCGACGGCTGGCTGGTGCTGGAGGGGGTTCACGGCTGCGGCAAGACCCACCTGGCCGCGGCCATCGCCAACTACCGCCTGCGGCAGGGTAAGCCGGCGCGCTTCATGTTGATACCGGACCTGCTGGACCTCCTGCGGGCAACCTTCAACAGCGATAGCCGGTCCAGCTACAAGGTCTTCGACCAGATCAAGAATGCCCCTCTGCTGGTCCTGGACGATCTCGGCGGCAATACCACCACCCCCTGGGCCCAGGAAAAGCTGTTCCAGTTGATCAACCACCG
Source organism: uncultured Dehalococcoidia bacterium (assembly GCA_964518085.1). GTDB lineage: Bacteria > Chloroflexota > Dehalococcoidia > JACQUA01 > JACQUA01 > JACQUA01. Next base: position 4,765 of record CAZFEA010000077.1, on the reverse strand, counting down.
CTACGCCGCCCGCCTGCCGACGGTCTTCACCATAGCCCGGAGAGAAGAGCTGGACGAACGCCTGCGCTCCCGGCTGGATGACGCCAGCCTGGTGATCTCCAGCCCGGCGATGAAGCGGCCCTTCTACGTCAGCGAAGAACCTTCCGGCAAGTCATTATCGCCGCCACCCCCAGGGTCACCGGGGAAAAAGATACACCGGTAAAGCCGTGTTTTTCCAGCATTCCCCGGACGGTGTCCGGCTCAAGGAAGCTGGCGATGGTCCCGGAGAGATAGCGATAGGCCTGCGGCTTTCCCGACACCATGCCCCCGATGGCCGGCAGTATCCGGCCCAGGTATAGCGAATAGACCGCCCGCACCGGTCTCCGTTCCGGGCGGGTCAGCTCCAGGATGGCCAGCGTTCCCCCCGGCCTGAGCACCCGGTGGACCTCGGCCATGAAGCGGTCAAGGTCGGGTATGTTGCGTATGCCGAAGGCGACAGTCGCGGCATCAAAGGTATCAGGGGCGAAGGGCAGGAGGCAGGCATCGCCTAGCACCGGCCCCGGCAGGGCCCCGCTGGCCGCCCCCCGCCGCAGCATTTCCCCGGAAAAGTCCAGGGACAGCGTCCTCATCCCTTTCCGCCGCAGCAGCCGCGAGACGTCCCCGGTGCCGCAGCACAGGTCGATCGCCAGCTTTCCGGGCGCCGCTCCCACTGCCCGTACCAGGGCGCGGCGCCATCCGGAATCGATGCCCAGGGACAGGAGACGGTTCAGCAGGTCGTAGGTGGGAACGATGGCATCGAACATCTCCCGGATGGACCGCTTCCGCCCCTCCGGAGTTTCATTGTTAAGCTGATAAACCAAACTCTAAGAAATCCTAAGCACTAAGCTCTAAATCCGAAACAAACTCCAGATTCAAAAACCAAATTCAAACCCCAACATGCAACCTGGTCTTGCTCAGATTATACCGGTACCACAGGCGTCCCCGCCTGTGCGGACATGGTTTTTCATTCTTCATGCTGCCCGCCGCAGGCGTGAGTGCTTGTTTTGGAAATTGCCATTTGGATATTGTTTAGTATTTGGTGCTTCGGATTTAGGATATTTCTCACCGCACCAGCACCGCCAGGGCGGTCCCGGCGAAGAGGGTGGCCGAGACATAGGCGTTGATGCCCAGGAATTTCCCGATAGCCACCGGGACCAGCGGCTCTTTCCTCGCCTGTCGCTGCTGGTAGGCGAAGATCAGCCCCACCCCGGCTACCCCCAGCCAGTACGGCCAGGCCATCCCTCCCCAGATGCCGGCAAAGGCCGCTCCGGCCACGGCCAGGAAATGGGCCGCGGCCGAGACCACCAGGGCCGCCTTCCTGCCGATGCTCACCGGAATGGAACGCAGTCCCTCTCGCCGGTCGAACTCCAGGTCCTGCAGGGCGTAAACGGTATCCAGCCCGACCATCCACATGACCATGACAAAGCCCAGTACCAGCGGCGCCAGGGCAAACTCCCCTTTGACCGCCAGGTAGCCCCCGATGGGCGCGGCGGCCTCCACCAGCCCCAGGTAAAAGTGCGAAAACGGCGTGTAGCGCTTGGTGTAGGAATAGCTGAACAGCAGGAAAACGGCGGCGAAGGAAAGGTAGAAACAAAGGGGATTCAGCAAATAGGAAACGCCGATCAGCGTCAGGCAGGAGACAATGGCCACCGTCCAGACGCTGCGGTGGCTGACCTCCCCCCGGGGCACCAGCCGCTCCCGGGTGCGGGGGTTGCGGGCATCGATCTGGGCGTCGATCACCCGGTTAAAGGTCATGGCCGCGGTCCGGGCGGCGCCGATGGCCAGGGTCACCAGGACCCACTGGCGCACGCTGGCGCCGCCGGCAAAGAGCACTCCCAGGTAGGCAAAGGGCAACGAAAACAGGGTTTGCTCGATCCAGATGAGTTTGGCAAACTTCTTAAAGTCCATATTCCGGCCACCTTTTAGTTACCAGGTCCTTGATTGCCGGCGACATCTCGATCTCCCCGGGCCAGTCCCGGGCCATCCCTTCTTCCCGCGTCTTGGCGGTGGCATCGATGCCCATCTTGCCGCCGAAATTGGGATAGGACGCCGAGTGGTCCAGGGCATCCAGGGGGCCTTCGCCAAAGACCAGGTCGCGCCGGGGGTCCACGTTGCTCAGCAGCCGGAACATGACCGCGCTGCGGTCCTTCAGGTCGACATTCTTGTCGAAAACCGCGATGTACTTGGTGGACGCCATCTGCCCCAGGCCCCACAGGGCATGGATGACCTTCTTGGCCTGGCCGGGGAACCTCTTGTCTATGGATACCAGGACGCAGTTGTGGAACACCCCTTCCAGGGGAAACTCCATGTCCACTATCTCCGGCGTCAGCATCCTGAACAACGGCAGGAAGATGCGCTCGGTGGCTTTACCCAGGTGATAGTCCTCCATGGGAGGCCGGCCCACCACCGTGGCCAGGTAGATGGCGTCGCTGCGGCAGGTTACCGCCGTCACGTGGAAAACCGGGTAAGTCCCGGCCGCCGAATAGAACCCGGTGTGGTCGCCGAAGGGGCCTTCGGTGGTCTCCTCCGCCGGGTCGACGTAACCCTCGATTATGAAGTCCGCCCCGGCCGGGACCAGCAGCTCCACGGTGCGCCCCTTCACCACCTCCACCGCCTCGCCGTTGATGATGCCCGCCAGCAGCAGCTCGCTCAACTGCGGCGGGACGGGCGCGGTGGCGGCGTAGACCAGCGCCGGAGGCCCGCCCAGGGCCACCGCCGCCTCCATCCGCTGCCCGCGCCGTTTGTAGCCTTCGAAAATGCGCGCCCCGTCCTTGTTGTAGTGCCAGTGCATGCCGGTAGTCCGCCGGTCATACTTTTGCAGGCGGTAGACGCCAAGGTTCTGGATGCCGGTGTCCGGGTCGCGGGTGATTACCAGGGGCAGGGTGATAAAAGGACCGGCATCGCCCGGCCAGCAGGTGAGCACCGGCAGGGCGTCCAGCAGCGGTCCCTCTGCCTCCAGCGTCCTTTCCTGGCACGGGGCATGTTTCACCTGCCGGGGCATCAGGCCGGCTAATTCCCTGAGTTTGCCCAGCATCTTCAGCTTCTGGAGCAAGCCCTCCGGCGGCTGCAGGCGCAACAGCGTTTCCAGCCGGGCGCCGATCTCGTCCGGGGACTTCCCGTCCAGGGCTATCTCCATGCGCCGCCGGCTGCCAAAGGCATTGGTCAGCGCCGGGTAGGGACTGCCCTTGACGCGATCAAACAGCAGGGCCGGGCCGCCGGCTTTGCTGACGCGGTCGGTAATCTCAGCGATTTCCAGGGCGGGGTCTACTTCGGCGGCAATGCGGCGCAGCTCGCCGGCGGCTTCCAGGGCGGCGACCAACTGCCGCAGGTTCTTGAGCGACATGACATGGTATTTTAACACGAACGCCGCGCCGTTCGTCGTCAATATTCGTTGACAGTCCTGATGCCTACACCCACGGAAACATTTCGATTTCTCTATCAGTCCGCTTGAATTCGGAGAGGGTGATCCGGCGGGTCCCGCCACAACTCGGAAATATCCTGGGCCTCACACCCAAGAGCATGAAATAGAGATTGCCGCAATGGATTGCGGCTACCGCGAACAGAACAGGATAGAGGGGCGGGCGATAACACGACCGGAAGGCCCCAACTCCTTAGATTGTCGAGGCAAGTTTCAGCGATTGCTGAAAGATAACCTATCGGTAGAAAAGCCTTGACGGAGCCTCCTTTCACTGATATGATAGATTTCAACAGTTGTTGAAATTACCTGTTGCAATGAAATCTACCGAAAACCGAATTGAGCAAAACGCCCGAGCGGCGATAATTGCCTGCCTTGGCAGGGTTCCGTTTGTAAAGGATATCCAGTTTCTGCCGGAATCCGAACTGCGCGCGGGTCGGCCTGACCTGGTCGTTACCGCCGAAGTCGCCGGGGCGCCAAAGACCTTCGTAGTAGAAGTTAAGAGCAGCGGTCAACCGCGCATCGCCCGGGAAGCTGCCAATCAGCTTCTTCGATTCCAGATGACCCGGCCGGATGCCTACGGGGTCTTCGTGGCGCCCTACATCTCTCCTGCGGCATCGGACATATGCAGAAAAGACGGTATTGGGTGCGTTGACTTTGCCGGCAATTGCCGTCTTTCCTTCGGAGGCATTTATGTAGAGAGAGAAGGCCAGCCCAATGTGTCTGCGAGAAGACGCGATCTGCGTTCACTGTATTCGCCGAGAGCCGGTCGTGTACTTCGAGTCCTGCTGAATAACGGACGGAGAACCTGGAAGATCCAGGATCTGGCGAAAGAGTCCATGGTTAGCCTCGGCCAGGCATATAACGTAAAGAAGTTGTTGTCCGACCGGGAATGGGTGCGAACTGAAGTCTCCGGCTTCTCGCTGGTCGAGCCGGAAAGTCTCCTGAAGGAGTGGTCAGAGAACTACAGTTTTCGCAAGAACCGGGTAATCGAGTTGTACTCGATCGAGAGTCTCATCGAGTTTGAGGCGGATCTGGCGGAGCTTTGTGAATCAAAGGGAATTGGCTACGCCTTGACCGGATTTTCCGGAGCGGCGCGTCTGGCGCCGACGGTAAGGTACCAGCGAGCCGCGGCATACCTGCCTGACGAAAATAGCCTGGACGGGGCAGTAGCAGTCCTGGGATTGAAGAGAGTGGCCAGCGGTGCCAACGTTCTCCTGCTGCTACCCTATGATGAAGGTGTCTTCTACGGCAGCCGGAAGATAGACGGCGTTCGGATTTGCTCACCGGTGCAAATCTGCCTGGATCTGACGGGTTTTCCCGGGCGTGGAG
>CAZFEA010000076.1:0-11457 GCA_964518085.1 uncultured Dehalococcoidia bacterium | reverse complement strand
GCCAGGTACCCCGACAGGTTTGTCGGAGCGGCCGCTACGCTGCCCTTAAAAGACATCAACGAGACCCTGAAAGAGACGGACCGGGCAATTAAAGAACTGAAATTCAAGGGCGTCCACCTGCCGACGCCAGCCAGAAGCAAGCCGGTGGACCACCCTGATTTCTTGCCCCTTTACCAAAAAATGTGCGGTTACGATCTCCCCATCTGGCTCCACCCCACCCGCCCCCCGCTGCCGGACTACCCCGGCGAAGAAAAGTCACTGTACGATGTCTATTTGCTCTGGGGCTGGCCGTGCGAGTCTACCATCGCCATGACCCGGCTGATACTTTCCGGAGTCATGGACCAGTTCCCTACCCTCAAGATGATCATCCATCACGCCGGGGCCATGGTGCCGTTTTTTACCCAGAGAATTCACAATGTTTACGGCGTATCGCCAAGCATGGGACGCGAGGACTACCGGAAACGGGTGAAAGGGGATATCCTGGACTATTTCCGCCGATTCTACGTGGATACCGCCCTGAACGGCAGCACCCCGGCCTTGAGCTGCGCCCATTCCTTTTACGGCACGGAGAAGATGTTATTCGGCTCGGACATGCCTTATGACGAAACCCACGGCGTGCTGGTAACGCGCAACGCCATCGAAGCTATCCAGGGCATGGCCATTTCCGGGGCCGACAAGCAGAGTATCTTTGAAGACAATGCCCGGAAGCTGCTGAAGCTGTGAATAGGGGTTAGGAGATAGGAGATAGACGGGGAAAGGGAAAAGCCAAAAGGGAAAAGGCAAAAGGGAAAAGGAGATGGTTACTTTCTTCCGTCTTCCGTCTTCCGTCTTTTGACTTCCATCTTCTGACTTCCGTCTTCTGACTTCTGTCTTCTGACTTCTGTCTTCTGTCTTCTCCGGCACGGCACGCCGTGCCGCTACTGGCTACTGGCTACGAAGCTATCGTCCCTGAGCCCGGCCAGCATCTGGGCGATGAACAGGGCATCGGTGATGTTCACTATGTCACCACCCGGGCCGTCTGCTTTGACGCTGGCGGCGTTTACCGCATGGACCAGGTTTTCGCCTTCTCCGATGCCCCTGATCCCCGCCAGGTACTGGGCAACAAAAAGGGCATCGGTGATGTTCACCAGCCCATCCATCCTGGCGTCGCCGCGTCGTACGGCGAAGGTCTTGACGGAATCAGCCGGCATGTTGGCTCCCAGCCCATCGGTCAGGTTGTTTAGAAAATACTGGATGTTGTGACTCTGAGTTGAGCTTCCCAGGATGCGCGGCGCCACCTGGGCCAGGGTGAGAGGGGCTTGTGGAGCCGCGCCGGAGGGAGCTCCGGTGATGCTCATATTGCCGGAAGTTCCGGGCATACCGGCAGGGTCAATGCCGGGGGCCGGGGAAAAAGGACTGACCCCCCGGACACCCATCACGTTGACCACGTTGCCGCCGTTGCCGCCCGGATAGGTAAGGGTGGCACCATAGTAGGTGATACCCCCGGGAACGACCCCGTCAACACCGGTAGAGGGGTCGCGGACCCGGTTGACATTCAGATTCAATAACACCACTCCGTCGGCGCCCAGCGCCTGGCTGACGCCGGGGATGGACTGCAGAACACCGGCGACAGGAGCCGGGATGGGCACAGGTGTGGCCGTCGGGGAGGGCGAGGGAAGCGGGGAGGGCGCCGGCGCAGGCCCGGCAATGCACGGCGGGACGCCGGCGCCGTGGTACATCAGAACACCGGCGTTTCCGGAGCCGGTGTTCGACACGTCGGTATACTGCGGCCCGTTCATAAACTTATAGCCGTGACCGCCATTATTCCGGGCGATGTTGTTGCGCAGTACGTTGTTGACGCCATAATGGTAGTTGTCGCCGTGGTCCGGAGAGAAGGTAACGTCCCCACCAAAGCGATATCCCGCCCCGGCGTTGCTATATGAAAGGTTATCAAACAGATAGTTACTATCGCTGCGGACGTTGATGCCACCCGAGAGGGGATCGAAATTGTCATGCAGGATGTTGCCGGCAACCGTGTTGAATGACGAGTCCTCTTTGATATCAATGCCTTCGCCGGCATTATATATTTCATTGCCGCTGATGACATTGTGGGTGCTGGTATCCGGCAGTCCCCCGTTCTTGTACCGCTGCTCCGGGGCCGTGCCGAGATAAATCCCTTCGGCGTTTCCGGCTAGACCGGTGGCCCAGATAATGTTGTTTCGGACCGTGTTACCGACGGCGAAGAAGTGCAGCCGGAGGCCCTCGTTATTGACATGGTGAATCTTATTGTTCTCCAGCACCACGCCGGAAGCGCGCTCGATTCGCACGCCTTCCTTTGTGTTTCTTATCTCAATACCCCTCAGGGTGTAATAGGAGTGGACGATACGGATGGCGTTCAGCGTGTTCAGCTTGCCGTCAAGTACCGGTTTGGCCCCATCCGCCGGTTCTATGACGATGGGTGATGAGGCCGTTCCCGCCCTGACCGTCTGGTTGACCTCCTGGTACACTCCTGAAGCAAGTTTAATAGTCCCCCCGGGCTCTACCAACTGGAGGGCCCTCTGGAGAGTCCGGAACGGGCTGCCCGCCGTACCCGAACCGGCGTCATTCCCGGAGGCAGGGTCGACGTAGATAACACCGGCTGCGGCCAGGGAGCGCCGCGGACCCTTCAACAGGGAAAAGGTGGGGTTGAGCAGAAGGGCGATGAAGGCGATGACCAGGGATATTGAGAGGGATTTCCGCACAAGCCCCCATGAGCTGCGCTCACAACGCATGGGTGAAAACGGTGTCTCACAGGCGGGGACGCCTGTGGTACCGGCCATTTTCCGGGAAAACCCCGGGAATACTGAGTGATTGTGGTGGACCATGGATCGCTTACTTCTCCGTCACCTGTAAACAAACGAATGTCAACCTGATCTGTTACCGGATAACATTATGTCTAGTGGGCCACTATAACAAACAGGCGCTTTTCTGTCAATTTGATGGCGAATTAGGTAGAAATACGCATTCTCGCCCGGGCAGGGGTGAGACAGAATAGCACCGAGGCGAGAAGAAACATGAGCACCTCCATCAAATTCGGTACGGACGGCCGGCGCGGGATAATCCCCGATAAGCATGCCGGGATTTAGGATGCGTGTCGCTCTCCTGGTCTTCGTCGCCCTCCTGTGGCTTTTCCCGCAGACGGCATTCCTGCCGCCTGCGGCCGGCGCGTCAACGCCGCTGGCGCCGGCCGGCAGGCGGGTGGGGCCGTCCCAGGTCCGGCCGAGCATTACCTATGACCCGGCTACCAACACCATCGCCGTGAGAAGACAGGGCGCGGTGGTCACGCTGTCCGATATTTACAATGCCGTGCGCGATGAATCGTTGCTGGAACGCCTGGGTCCTTCGGAATGGTTTTTGAAAGCCAACCTGAAAATCTTCGAACTGGTGACCCTGGAGTTGCACGGGGAAGCCGCCGGCGGAGATGTCAACTGGCTCAAGCTGCGCAGCGAACCATCCGGCTATGCCACCATTGAGTCTTCCAACGGGCAGATAAGCATCAGGAACACCAGGATCACTTCCTGGGACCCCGGCGCCGGCGCAACAGACACAGAGTTTCTGGATGGCAGCGGGCGCGCCTTCATTGCGGCCAAGAACCGCCGGTCGGAGTTCGCTCCCAACTGGATGGACGTGATCGGCAGCGAAATTGCCTACCTGGGATTCTTCGAGGAGACTGCCTACGGCATTTCCTGGAAGGTGATCTCGGAGCCGGAAAAGGGGGATACCGGCATACTCGGGCAGGGCATGACCGGGAAGGTCAGCGGAAGCAAATTTCACCATAACTACTTCGGGTTGTACGTGTGGGGAGTGGGCGACATGGAAGTCAGAAACAACGAGTTCTATGAAAACTATAGCTACGGATTTGACGCCCACACGGTGACCCGCCGGACAATCCTGGAAGACAACTACTCCCACGACAACGGCTTGCACGGCATTATCTTCGCCGACCGGTGCACCGAGAACGTTGTCCGGCGCAACCGGTCGGTCAACAACAGGGGCCACGGCATCATGCTTCACGAATCATCGGACAACAACATCGTCGAAGACAACTTTATCAGCGGCAGCGTGGACGGCATACCGCTCTTTGAATCGTCGAACAACGTCGTCGCCGGCAACGTGGTCCGGGACAGCGTTACCGGCATACGGGTCTACGGCCGCGCTGTTGCTTCCAGGGGAAATCTCTTTGAGGGCAACGAAATCGCGACAAGCAAGACCTATGGGGTCTGGCTCTACGATGCGGCAGAGGAGAATACGTTCCGCGACAACCGGGTTATCTCGAACGGAGACGCCGGCATTTATCTGGTAAGCGTGGCCAACAACATCTTTGCCGGGAATGTCATTCAGGGCAATGAGTCCGGCATACAGCTCGACTTCGCGGCGGTGGACGTCCTTTCCAGCGGCAACCAGTTCCGGAACAATACCATTTCAGACAACCGGCAATTCGGACTTTACAGCAACTCCGGACCGGAGGCCAACCCGGCCGAAGGGAACCGGTTTTCAGGCAACCCGGCAGGAGATACGCGCTACCCCGACCAGTCGCTGGCGGGCGCACCAAGAAGACCTCTGATCCAAATCATCGCCCTGTTCATTTTCCTGGCCATCCTGGCGGCGGCCATAGCCGGCCCGCTGGTGACGCACCTTCGCAGCCGTAAAGCCAAGCCGGGCTGATACCAACAATGCCCCCTCACCTTAATCCTCTCCCGCAAGGGGAGAGGAAAGCCTGTCTGCGCGCGGGCGAACACACAGGTTCGTCCCTGCGTGTCGCCCGGCCGTGGTGGCTACGTCGAGCAATCGGAGGGGGGCGGTGGGGGAGTCTTGGCGCCCTTCGGCGCCACGTAGCTATGCGGCGGGATGCGCGCCTCCCACTCCTCCACCTTCCGCCCTATGACCACATGGTGTCCGGTAACGCACCCCTCGAGGTAGCAGCCTTCCTCAACCACCGTCTGGGAAGCGATAACGCATCCACTGATGTAGCTCTTGTTCCAGACATTCACCCCGTCCCACAGCACAGAGCCCTGCACGGTAACATCATCCAGAATCCGGCAGCCCTGGCCCAGAACGGCCGGACCGATGATATGCGCCCGGGCGCTGATAAAGCAGCCATCGCCGATAAGTACCGGTGGCTCCATCCGCGCCTCAGGGTGGACTTCGATGACTCCCTCGATGATCACCTCTTTTTGGGCGCGCTGCCGGAGCAGGTCCAGATTCGCCTTCAGGTACTTGTCCGGGGCGCCGATGTCGATCCAGTAAGCGTCCGATGAAACAGACAGCATAGGCTCGCCCATCTCCAGCAACTTCGGGAAGACGTTGTGCTCGAACATCGAGAAAACGCCCGGTGGAATGAGTTTGAGGACTTCCGGCTCCACTATATAGATGCCGGCGTTTATCATGTTGGTAGTCACCTTGTCCCAGGGCGGCTTTTCCACGAAGCGAGTGATCATGCCGCGCCCGTCGGTTTCCACCACGCCATAAAGGGTTGGGTTTTCCACCGGGGTAAGAGCCATGGTCACCTTCGGCCTCGCCTTGCGGTGAGCCGCCATCATCCCGGTCAGGTCAATCCCGGTCAGCATGTCACCATTGAACACGAAAAACGCCTGGTCAAGGTGCGCCTCGGCATTCTTAACCGCGCCCGACGTCCCCAGGGGCTGGTCCTCTACCACATAGCTGACCCTGAGGCCGAGCTGACTGCCATCGCCGATCCGTTCCCGGACCACCTCGGGCAGGTACCCCACCGCCAGGACGATATCCTTTATCCCGTGTTGTCCCAGGTTGCGCAAGACATGCTCCAACAAGGGCCGGTTCAGAACAGGCACGACGACCTTAGGTATGGCGCAGGTGAGGGGACGCATCCTGGTCCCTTTGCCTCCGACGAGAATGACTGCTTTCATAGATCGCTCTTTGTGATAATCATAACTTACTATCCGCCGCCACCGGCATAAATCCGTAGCGATACGTATTTCGAGCGCCAGGCAGAATAAATATCATGTAGTCAACAGGAGGTGCACCGGTGAACACAAGAATATTAATCGTGGGTTCCGGGGTGGTGGGTGAAGCCACGGGAACGGTTATGTCGAGCCACGGATTCGACGTGACTTTTTCGGACACGAGTCCGGAGGTGGTCAACAGGCTAAAGTCCAAGGGGTACAAAGCCTTCGAAATCGCCAAACTGGAGAAGCCGGACACCGATATCTACATGATATCCGTGCCCACCTACCCGATAGACATCTGCAAAGACGAGGCCGCCGCGGAAAAACTGGAGCGGTCAATGAGCCCGCTGGAGTGGTGCGACCTGGGGATAAACTTCATCAAGCTGGCTTCGGACACCGTCGGGAAATGGCTGTTGAAGGCAGACCGGTACCAGTTGGTGGTCGTCAGGAGCGCGGTACTGCCCGGGACCACCGAAGATATGGTCATCCCCATCCTCAGCGAGCAATCCGGCAAGAAAGCCGGCGTTGGCTTCGGCGTCTGCGTCAACCCCGAGTACCTCCGGGAAAGGGTATCCGTGCAGGACATCGCCGAGCCGTGGGTCACGGTCATAGGCGCCCTGGACGGAAGGTCCGGCGACATGCTGGAAGAGGTATACAAGTGGGCCAAATGTCCTCTTCACCGGATTTCTCTGAAGGAAGCCGAGATGCAGAAGTTCGTCCACAACCTCTGCAACGCCAACAAGATATCGTTCTTCAATGAAATGAGGCTGGTGTGCGAAAGGATTGGTGTGGATGGCGGCAGGATCATACCCATCGTGGTCAAGAGCGCCGAGGCCATATGGAGCCCGGAATACGGCACCAGGGACTATGGGCCTTTCGGCGGCAAGTGTCTCCCCAAAGACACCCTGGCTTTCCTTTCCTGGGCCAAGCGGTCAGGCATGGAAGCCCACATGCTCGAAGCCGCCATCGAGGTTAACCATATCTTCGAACGGCGTTTGCAGCAGGTAGCGGCCTGATAATAGTAGATTACTGAGATTGAAGAAGATTACAGAGATTATGAATGGGGACGACGAGAGATTCTTTAATCTCTGTAATCTTTCATTAATCGCTGTAATCGCAATTCTCAGCGATATAACCTATGCCAGACCTGACCTCGCTTCTGCTCTTTTACCTTCCGCTGGGCATCGTCGGCGCCTGGAGATGGGGCGCATGGGTGCTGAAGCGAACCGTCGGGATATTCTACCGCCCGGTGGCGGGATCATACCGGACTACCGTCTCGGTGGTTACGCCTGTAATCCGGGAAGACCCCCGGTTGTTCCGCGAGGTACTGCAATCATGGAAGGTCAACCGCCCCTCGGAAATCATCGCGGTAATTGACCACACCGATAAGGACTGCATCCGGATATTCGAAGAATTCAGCCGGGACTTCGATGGCGCCAGGCTCATCGTGACCGAAAAATTGGGCAAGAGGCCCGCCCTGGCCGATGGCATCAGGGCATCCTCGGGGGAAATCGCCGCCCTGGTTGACAGCGACGTGGTGTGGAGTCCTTCGCTTCTCGATGAGGCGCTACGCCCCTTCGCCGATCCGGCGGTGGGAGGGGTGACCACCAGGCAGAACGTGCTGGACCCAACAACCCTGGCCCAGCGAATCTTCGATATCCAGCTCGACCTCCGCTACTTCGATGACGTGATGCCTTCCGCGGCGGCTGGCGATGTCTTTACCTGCCTGTCCGGGCGTACCGCCCTTTACCGGCGGGCGGCGATCATGCCCGTGCTCGATGATATGGTGAACGAGACCTTTTGGGGCAGGCAGTGCATCGGGGGCGAGGACAAGCGTCTCACCTATCTCGTGGAAGCGGCAGGTTGGAAAGCCCGCTATCAGCACGACGCCAGGGTGTACACCTCGGGAGCGCCCAAAATGACCACCCTGGTCAAACAAAGGACGCGATGGGGCAGGAATAGCTGGCGAGCGGACCTCAGAGCGATGTGGCAGGGCTGGGTGTGGAAACACCCCTTCTTCGCCTTTATCCTGCTGGACAGGACGATATCCAACTTTACCCTCCTGGTGAGCCTGGCGTATATGGTCGTTTCCCTGGCACTGCAACTGTGGACGCCGGCCGCGGCCCTCCTGGCATGGTGGCTGTTCACCCGGACGCTGAGACTGATACCCAACCTGGCCAGGCATCCCGCCAATGTCCTGATTGTCCCCGTCTACATAGGCACGAATTTCGCCATGGCCATTGTCCGCATCTATGCCCTGCTCAGCCTCAACCGGCAGGACTGGCTCACTCGCGCCGCCCTCCACCAGCCGGGGAACCCTGGACTCGTTCTGGCCCGGGTCGGCACTCTTCTGATTGTGGCCGGCCTCTGCGCTGCGGTGTACTTCTATCGTTTCACACGTGGCGTTTCCGGCCTCATTCCTGTAAACTAACGAGCAACGGGAGGTTGCCATTCTTATGGAAACGCCAAACACAGGCAAACTCGACATCCCGGAAACCTATAAGACCCTCGACCCGCAGGCTATGCTGGAGCGCATCCACGAGTTCCCGGCCCAGTGCGAGCGGGCCTGGGACATGGCCGTGAAGTTCGGTCTCCCGGAACACTATTCACGGGCGGACCGGGTGGTGGTGCTGGGCATGGGTGGTTCCGCCATCGGGGGCGACCTCCTGGGCACCCTGGTGACCTCCGAATCCCGCGTTCCGCTGCTGACCGTCCGCGGCTACACCCTTCCAGCCTATGCAGACAAGAATACGCTGGTGATCGCTTCCAGCTATTCCGGTAATACCGAGGAGACCCTGGCCGGTTTCGACCAGAGCTTAAAGGCCGGCGCTATGGTCATCGCCATAACCACCGGGGGAAAACTAAAAGCTGCGGCGGCGCAAAACAGCGTGCCGGTTTTCGCCTTTACCTACAACGCCCAGCCGCGGGCCGCCCTGCCTTTCAGCTTCTTTCCGCTACTTTGTTTCCTGCAAAAGCTCGGCTTCGTGGGCGACAAGTCCGCGGACGTCCATGAAGCGTTCCGGGTAGTTCGCCGCCTTTCGGCCACGCTGGATGAAAGCGTGCCGGTTGCCGGCAATCCGGCCAAGCAGTTGGCGCGAGACCTTTTCGGGCGCCTGGCGGTTATCTACGGCGGCGGCGCCATGTCTGAAGTGGCCCATCGCTGGAAGACCCAGATCAACGAGAATGGCAAGGCCTGGGCATTCTATGAGTCGTTTCCCGAGCTTAACCACAACGCCGTGGTCGGTTTGAACTTCCCACCCTGGCTGGCCAGCCGGGTCCTGGTGCTGATGCTCAATGCTCCGGACTTGCCGGAACGGGTAAAGCTTCGTTACCGAGTGACGGCCCGAATACTGGAAGGGGCCGGGGTTGCCTACCGCTTGATAGACGCCCAGGGGGACGCCCCATTGAGCCGGATGATGAGCCTTGTCTTGATGGGGGATTACTTGAGCTATTACCTGGCTATCCTTTATGGGGCCGATCCCACCCCGGTGCCGGCCATCGACTATCTCAAAGAAGAGCTCGGCAGAGAGTAGTCAGTAGCGGCACGCTGCGCGTGCCCAAACAGCAGTCAGTAGTCAGTAGCCCCACCCCCGGAGAAGACAGAAGGCAGAAGCAGAAGGGGCGAGGCGGCTACTGTCTACTAACTACTCCTCCTTACAGGTCGAATCCGTTGATGTTTATCCTGAGACCCCTGATTTCAATCTCACCGGAGCCATCCCATACCTCGGTGCCGAGTTCCACGCCGGGGATGTACCAGTCCGGCCCGACAGCAATCGTGTCCAGCAGTTTCTTGACGTTCACCCGGTGAGTCGCCCTCGGGCCCGGGTCGTTCTTCTGGACAAAGGCATAGTATCGCCGGTCCTGGGCCATGGTCCACGAATAAAACCGGTATATGTTAATCCCATCGCCGACTTCGCCCTTATACTTGTCCTCGGGTTGACCGGCGCTGCCCCTCACCCAGATCATAACTTCGGCTTTCGGCCGGGGGGTACGGCTGGCCCGCTGAGTGTCGGATAGGAACATGTCATAAGCGAGGTTGTAACGGCCAACCGGATTTTCACCAAAATCGTAGCTGACGGTGTATACTGCACTGGTCACGTCCTTGACCTTGACGGGAAAGTTGGGAATTTTGGAAGCTACCCACGGACTGCCCCCCACCGTCACATTGGGGTAAATGGGATGCACCAGGCTATGACCGGGTTTCATCCCCGGCTGGGGCCGGTCCCAGAGCCAACCAAAACCACCATCGGGCCGGACAAATATTTCGCTGGTGAGGGTTTCCCCCGGGGCCTTCCCCCAGACATTGTTGAACAGGCTCCGTGAAGCGAAACTGATAGTATCCCAGGCCTTGCCCTTGACGCTGGCCGAACTCATTCCTGCCATTTCTTTGATTTTCCGGTCCCTGACCTTCTTTATGCTCACGGCAATGTCCGGCCGCCTTTCTCCCCCCGGGTCGACAACGTCCTTTTCGGAAACAAGACCCGTCGGTTGATCAACCTGGGCGGCATACGCCCCAACATATATTGCAAAAGCAAAACCCACCCCCGTTCCCACCCCCAATACCATCTTCCTCGCCATGCCGGCCAAAAATCTCGGTCTACCATCTCCAAGCGTACACCTGACCATATTCTACCATCCTGTACTAACTACTAACTGCCCTTACCTTGCGCCTCTTTCCGGGCGCCATATTTTAGAACTTTGTAACCATTGCCTGTCAAATTTTATGCGTTTTTGACGCCTGCCGGACGACAATGGGCAAAGGCCCCGACGGACTGGCGAAAGGGAAGAGTCAATATGAAATGTCTGATACAGGCTGGAGGATTTGCCACCCGGCTTTACCCGCTGACGCTGAACAAAGCTAAGGCGCTGCTTGAAATCAACGGAAAACCGGTGATCAGCCATATTGTCGACCGGGTACCTCCGGGAATCGATATTATGGTATCCATCAACTGCAAATTCGAGCCGGCCTTCCTCGACTGGCAAAAACATTTGAGTAGGCCGGTGGTACTGTGCGCTGAAGACGAAACGACTGATGGCGAAAAGAAGGGGGCAGTGGGGGCTATCGATTTCTGGATAAAGAAGAAGAATATTACCGAAGACCTTATCGTTGTCGCCGCGGACAACTACTTCGAGTTTGCCTTGACCGAAATGATGGCACAGTTCGACGGAAACAATGCGCTGGTCGCCGTCTACGATGTGGGGGACAAGGACAAGGCCTGCGAAATTGGAAAACGCTGCCAGGTTGGCCTCGTGGTGGTGAAGAACGGGCGCATCATCAAGTTCCAGGAAAAGCCGCCGGAACCAATATCGAGCACCATCGCCACCGGTATTTACCTCCTGCCTTCAAGAATCTTTCCCATTCTCGAACGGTACACTCGACAAGTGCGGCGGGATAACCTGGGGGATTTCATCAGCTACTTGCTTGGCATTGAGGAAGTGGATGCCTACCCCATCAAGGGCGTGTGGCTGGATGTGGGCGATGAGATACTCAAGGGAAACCTGCTGACAAGTAACA
>CAZFEA010000075.1:0-11538 GCA_964518085.1 uncultured Dehalococcoidia bacterium | reverse complement strand
CTCTTGACAATGGCCCCGCCGCTGGCCTCGTAGACCAGGGTCACCCCATCCCACAAACCCCGGTAGGTCACCCGTCCCAGGGGAGGGGCCTTGCCCGCCGCCGGGCTATCCTGTTCCAGGCCGTTTCCCCCGATACTAACGGGTGGCACAGGCCTCCGTGCCTGTGAGACAAATTCTTCAACATTCCTTTGTGAGCCTAGCTCATCGCTGTTTCCGGCGGCTTCGGGAGAAACCCGGTTGCCATTGACAAACCCGGTCTTCAGCATATGGCTGGGCGCGGCCATGATGACCCCGTCCCGTCCGAAAGCCAGGACATGCCCCCCGGAGGTAAACTGGAGCAGCCCGGCATCCCCGGGGTCGGGGAGCGCCGCGCCGGTCGCCGGCGCCGACGGTCCCGGCCCGCCGCTACCCGCCTCTGCCGGCGGCGCCACAAAGCTGGCCTGAGCCGCTAAAAGCGCCAATACCATCACAAGGTTAACCACCCTCCGCCACACCGTCTTTTCCCCCCGGATCCGGGGCAGGATGAAGTCTGTTGCCATCAGTGACCTCCTGCAAGTTGACTCAAAACAATTGTTTGTGCCCGACAGCGAGGACTGTCGGGTATGAAAAACCGTGTTTCACAGGCGGGAGCCAGCGCTACCGGGTGGCACAGGCCTCCGTGCCTGTGTGAATCATTGCTCAACCGTTCACCTTGAGGCACGCGGCGGCGTGCCGCTACACGAGACCAACACCCGGGGGCTTCGGTCATCTTTGTTCGCCCCGCGGCCCCAGCCGGCGAATCATGGCGCTGAGCCTGGCGGAAAACTCTTCGTCCCTGACACTGTCCGACAGGTATCCGCTGGCGTCCAGCCGGTCGAGTTTTTCCCAGTCGGCACGCCCGCTATCTTCCAGCAGCAGGACAAGAGGGATGTTCACCACTTCCTTGATGCGCCGGCAGACGGAGTCCAGTCCCGCCGTCCCGTAGTCCACCAGCGCCAGGCCCAGCTCCCCCGGCAAAGGCCAGTCAGCCGGACCGCCATCGCCGGCGATCTCCACTGGCTCCACGCCCTGGGCGCTCAAGACCATTTTCAGCCTCTTTACCAGTCGGTCTCGTCCAAGGACCAGTACCCGCATTGGACCTCCCGCCGCTATGCTAGCAGCCCGGGGTTACAGTGGGGTTAGCAGCGGGGGCAAAAGGTTACAGCCTGGTTAAGATGAGGTTACAAGATGGTTACAATCGTACTTTAGTACCTGTACTTTAGTCCCATCTCCCCAAACCCCAACGATAGTACAGTAGGCGTTACGTGGGCATAAAATCAACGCCGGAATTGTGGAATATTTATCAAATCCCGGCGTATCAAGCCCGCAGGGGCGAACCTGTGTGTTCGCCCGCGGGCAGGCGGCGAAGGCAATCCCCCGTAGGGGTTTGATTTATAAAACCCGGCTCAGTGGTTGGCCATGAGATAGCCGGCGCCGGGCCGGGTGAGGATGATCCGGGGCTGCCCGGGGTCGTCTTCGATCTTCTCCCGCAGGCGCCGGATGTACACCTTGAGGCTCGCGGCGGCGCCGGGGACATCCACCCCCCATATGGCCTCCGCCAGGCTGGCATAGCCGACCACGCGACCGGCATTGCGCATCAACTGACCCAGGACATGGCCCTCGGTTCGGGTGATGATCACTTCCTTCCCACCCCGGAAAAGCTGGAGAGACCCCGGATTGAAACGCAACGGCCCGCAGGTGAGGGTTGTCTCCGGGCCAAGGGCGCCCCCGCGACGCAACAGCGCCTTCACCCGGGCCAGCAGCTCGAGCTGGCGAAAAGGCTTGGTCATGTAGTCATCGGCGCCCCATTCCAGGCCCTTGATGATGTCCGCTTCTTCCGACCTCACCGTCAGGATCAAGATCGGCACGTCCGAAAAAAGACGTATCTGCTTCAGCACCTCGTAGCCGCTTATGTCCGGCAACCCGAGGTCAAGGACAACCACATCGGGGGCCACCGTCTCCACCATCTCCAGCCCCTTCCTCCCCAGCGAGGCCCCGACCAGCTCGGCCTCCGGCCAGCGTATCTGGAAGGCGAGACTGACCGCCTCCAGTATTTGCGGGTCGTCTTCTACAATCAGTACTTTCACGAAGCGCTCCCGGTCAGGCGCTCTTTGTCCGGCCCGTGAACGGGCAAGGAAAAAGCGAAGATGCTGCCGGCCTCTTTCCGGCTGGCAACCCATATTTTACCACCATGCAGCTCAACAATCTTTTTGGAAAGGGCCAGCCCCAGCCCCAACCCACCCGAACGGTCCCGGCCGGTCAACAACCGGTGGTAAGGCTGGAAGAGCTGCTTCTGCTCCTCTTCGTCTATCCCCCGGCCGGTATCCTGGACTTCGATCAGGAGACGGTCACCCGTGGCTCGCGCGCTCAGGGTTATCGCCCCGCCGGCCGGAGTGAACTTGATGGCATTGCCGATGAGATTGAGAAGCACCTGGCGTACCCGGTCGCTGTCCGCCATGACCGGCGGCAGCGAATCGGGAAAACGAGAGGACAGGGACTGCCCGCTGGCCATTGCCAGGGGGACCATGCTGGCGGCCGCGTCCTGCAGGGTATCCAGCAAGGGGACCGGTTGCAGGTTCAGCTTGAGCATGCCCATCTCACCCCTGGCCAGGTCCAGGAGCTCGTCAATCCTGCCATTCAGCTCTTCGGCGCCCCGGTGGACGTTTTTCGCCAGCCTCAGCGGTACCTCTTCCTTGACCTCCTCCACCAGCAGCCCGCTGGAAGCCAGCACAGGGGTGAGCGGCGTTTTCAGCTCGTGCACCAGGGCGCGCAAGAACTCGGCCCGCCTTTCGATTTCGCGCTCCCTTTCCTGCCGCAGTTCTCGCTCAACCTCATAAAGCCCCTGCAGTTGCTCCTCGGCCCGCTGGCGCCCGGCGATTTCTCTCTCCAGGTCCGACTTACGGGCGGTAACCTGATTGAGGCTGGTTGTCATCCGGTTGAACGCCCGCGACAAATCGCCGATTTCATCGTTGCGCCGCTCTTCAAACCTGAAGTCCAGGTCGCCCGAACCGATCACCCGGGCGCCGGCCTGGAGCCTGGCTATCGCTCGGAGCGTGCCCCACTGGAGCACAACATGGTTGACCAGAAAGTATCCGCCGAACAAGCCTATCATCGCCAGGATGACCACCAGGTTTGTCCGTTTCAGTTGGTCCGTTTGAACATGCAGCAGTTGCGCCAGTTGCGAGGCATCGGACGCCAGTTCCCGGCTCTGAATGGCCAGGCGGCTCCAGGAGATGCGCAGGGAGCCCGGGCCAGGACCGGTGTCCGGGCCCGGGCCCTGAAAGCCCGGGGGGATACCGGCGAAAACGTCTTTCAGCCGCCGCTGGTTCGCCTGGATGCTGGCGACCAGGGCCTGCTGTTCGGGCCAATCCACGTCCAGACTGGCGACGTCATCGGCGAATGAGGCGAACCTGGAGGCCCACCGGCTGAGGTGCTGACTTTCCCGGTGCATGAGGTATTCGTTCGAGAGGTAACTGAGGTCACTCACTCCCTCGACAATGCCGTACACAATTCTCTCCTGCCTGGCGGTTTTCTCCACCCTCCGTCCGGTGACGATCACCGAGACCGAGACGCCGGCCAGGAGGACACTGAAGAGAAACATGGTCAGCGTAACCTGGGTCCTTATCTTGATGGCCCCCTCCTTCAGCGGACGATCCGGACAGCCTCAGGCCTTACCTCTTTCAACGCGTCCAGGTGTATGTAGTCCAGGAAGTCCGGGACCTGCTTTCCCGGGGCCAGATTGTTGCCTATCATCCACCGCGCCTGGTCTTCCAGGGTGGCCACCAGGGACTGGTGAAGAGAAAGGGAGAACTGGTTGTCCGACCAGATACTTTCCATGTAAGCATCGTCATAGTTCATTCGCTTCTGCACGATAGCCCTGGCTTCAGCCGGACGGTTGATAAGGTACTCCTCGGCGTCGAGGACCGCTTTGAGCGAGCGTTCAAGGAGCGCCCGGTTTCCGGCCAACCAGTCGTTGCGGGCGATGGCCAGACCGAAGGAGGGCTGGTTGGCCTGCAGACGCATAAGGGTGGCCTTATCGCCCATCTGCCGTCTCATCTGGTAGGCAAAGGGATTCCAGATGACCACGCCATCCAGCCCGCCGCTGTTTATTGCTTCCACCGAGGCCTGGGGCGCGGTGTTCACCAGGGTGACATCCTGGGGACTCAACCCGTTCAAGTTGAGAAACCGGCCGAGGTAGAACTCGGCTATGGTACTCCGGGGAAGACCGATCCGCTTTCCTTTGAGGTCGCCGGGGGTCTCGATGCCCCGGTCTTTGCGGCCAACGAGAAAGACGAACTGGACCTTGTCCACCGAGGCGTAAACACTGATCCTTTCCCGGGCGAAGACCTTGCCGATAAAAGGGACCTCGTTCGATCCCCCTATGTCAACTTCCCCCTTGAGCATGGCCTCCAGCGCCTCGGGGCCGGTGCTGAAGTACCTGGGCACAAAGTTGACTCTGTTGGCCGCGAAGAAGCCCCGGTCCTCGGCAATGTAGACAAGGCCGGCGGCCTCGCTCTGGACATATCCGGCGGTGAGGGTTTCCACCGGACCTGAATATGCCCGGAGAGAACACCCCGGAAAGCCGGGAGCGGTCAGAAGGACGCCGGCCAGTGCGGCCAGCGCCACGCGCCTCATTGGTGCGCAGCAGCGAAACATCGGACACATTATATAACTAGGCCATGAAGTATGAAAATGGCCTATCAACGCGAGGAGACCCAGTTTACCTCCCCCTTTCGCAAAAGGGGGATACAGGGGGATTTTGCCTGTTTCTTAAATCCCCCTTAGTCCCCCTTTTTCAAAGGGGGAGATGGCGACATTTTCAACCAAATCGAGGCCAAAGCCTGGCCCCTGGCAGTTTCTCAGCACCGGCCTGAAACGTGATTTATCAAGAGTTGTTCCGGCCGGAAGGCTATCTTCGGCCGCCGCCGCCCCGGCTCGCTCCGCCTCTCCGGTCCCCATAGGAACCACCGCCCCGGTCGTTGGATGGGGGCCGTGCCGCGTTGACCACGATAGCCCGGTTCTTGAGCATCTTTCCGTTAAGAGCGTTAATCGCGGCCTGCCCCTCGGAAACTACTGGCATCTCCACAAAAGCAAACCCTTTGGGGCGCCCGCTGTACTTGTCCATAATGACTGACACGGAATCGACTTTCCCATAAGGGGCAAACTCTTGTCTAAGATCGTCTTCGGTAACGTCGTAGGATAGGCTGCCTACATAGATTTTCATGTTCTTCCTTTCGCTTGCGCAATTCAATAACTGGCCACTGTTCGTGGCCGCTTTAGGTGGGAAACACCTTTTGGAAACCGGGCCGGACCGGGAATGGGTTCCAGTGCGGCAGGTAGTGTTGGATTTTGTGGCAATGGGCACGCTGGGACCCATTTGCCCTGAGGACTTATATTGGATGCTCCTTTTCGGTGCAGTTCTCCAGTCGGAGGGGTCATCCAACACTGAGGTATCTAACGTGATCCCAGGAGGATTGTGATAACCTTTACTTCAACTATCGGATTAATCATACATGAAACCAGTGCAAACTTCAAAGAAATCGCCAGACGGCGGGCTTTGTGAAGCCAGTGCCGAGGCGAACCTGCAAGGCCCCAGGGGCCACTACGAGTTAGGCGAATTTGCCGTCGGGTACGCGGCCTCCAGGTATTCCCTCACCAGCCCCTCGATGAGGTCCTTGACCGAGACGATGGAGTTGACCCGGTAGGCGTTGGCGCCCGCAAAGACAAAGCCCTTATCGATGCAGCCTTTCTTGGCATTGGTCAACGCGATGCAAATACAGTACGGGGAGTCCTGGACATTGCAGGTCTTGAGACAGTGCCAGTGGCAATCATATGGCATTTTCTTGCCCTGACCCACCTCGTCCAGGAACCTGTTCCTAATGGCACGGCCCGGCATGCCCACCGGGCTGTCGATGATTACCAGGTCCTCTTTCCGGCAGCGAATGTATGCCTGCTTGAATTCGGGCGCTGCGTCGCATTCGTAAGTGCCCACAAAGCGCGTGGCCAGTTGCGCTCCCCGGGCTCCCAGTTGGAAGATGCCGTGGATATCGGCGCCGCTGAACAGGCCTCCCCCGGCAATTACAGGAATGCTCTTGCCAAGACGGGTCTGGTACGGTTCTATTTCCGAGACTACTCCCGGCACGATGGCTTCGAGGGCGTGCTCGGGCTTCTCGATGTCCTCCTTCCTGAAGCCAAGGTGCCCGCCGGCTTTGGGGCCTTCCACCACTACCCCATCAGGAACGCGGCCCAGGTTTCGCTCCCAGTGACGAAAGATCAGTCGCGCCGCCCGGGCCGACGAAACTATCGGCACGACCTTAGTATGTGAACTTCCGGTGGCCAGCGCCGGCGGCATCCGGAGCGGCAATCCGGCGCCCAGGAAAACCACATCGGCGCCTTCTTCCACGGCCACCCGTAAAAGGTCCTCATAATCGGTCAATGCCACCATGATATTTACGCCGATGATGCCCCCGGTCATCCGCCGGGCGTTGCGCATCTCCCGGCGCAGCGCTCGCATATTGGCTTCGCCAAAATTCTGATTGAAATCCGGGTCGAGCATACCGATTCCGGTTGCCGAGATCACGCCGATTGCACCCTGGTTGGCCACCGCCGCCGCGAGGTTGGACAGGGAAATGCCAACGCCCATGCCTCCCTGGACAATGGGGACCTTCGCCTGCAGTGCCCCTATCTGCAATGGGGGCATCTTGCTGGTATCCATGAGCAACCCTCTCCTTAGTGCTGAACCCACCCGACCCGTAGCCCCACCCCAATTAGTCGGGGGCATGAGCGAGTTCCCTTATTATAGACTTATCCGTCGCTCCGTGCTCTACTATTACATCTTGACCCAGACTCATTGGTCCTTCCGTATTAGATGCACCAGGCTTTCCGTGTTCAGCCCCGAAACTTGTTCGGCGATGAGGTCGAAGTGATGGTCAGTGTGCAGCAACGTGGCGCCGGCCAACCTGGCCACCGCGGCAATGAGGATATCGCCCTGGTTCAGGGTTCTGCCCTTGCGACGAAGCTGGAAGGCCATGGTCGCGGCCTCCGTCCACTGCGGCTCCTCGATCGGCAGCAGGTGTAGACCGCCCAGTTGGTCCTCAATCTCCTCGAATTCCACTTTTGTCCTGGCCCCAATCAGGAGCTCCAACCGGACCATCGAGGTTGTGGCCAGCCTGTTCTGTTCAATAAGCGCTCGCAGCCTATCAGTTATGGCCGGAATCCTTAAACGCCCCATGGTCATTAGCCAGACTGAACTATCAGCCAGGAACAGTTCAGTCTCCACTTCTCATTTGCTCCAGTTCTTCCTGGGTGAGATCGATCTTGAATGTCCCGAGCGATTTGATCAGGTCTTCCCGCTTCCGCTTCTTTATGAACTCAGTCAGGGCTATCTCGACAGCCTCGCGCTTCGTCTTGACGTTTGCCGCCTTCATGACCTGTTCAAGAATCTTGTCATCGATATCAATGGTGGTTTTCATGGTGCTTCCTCCTTTCCAAGCAGTACGGCACCATTATACTTCTTATTCATGCATACGTAAATTATAGCTAATGTGGCTGGGCCAGAGCCGTTAGCCATCAATAGCCATCGCAGGGCAGTCTACGGACTTGCCCTACTACTATTACCTCTTTAGCTACATCTATCCCACGGCGCCATGCCTGCGCAGCTCCTGAATATCCCGGGGGGAGTAGCCGAGTTCCTTCAAAATAGCGCCGGTGTCCTGCCCTTCAAGAGGCGCGGCGTGCCTGATGGCGCCGGGGGTCCGCGTCAGCTTAATGCCAATCCCGATTTGCTTCACTTTGCCGGCCTCCGGGTGTTCCACCTCCACTACCATCTGGCGGTGCCTGACCTGGGGGTCATCCAGCATCTCCGGCAGCGTTTTCACCGGGCCGGCACAGACATCCTTATCTTTCAGAAACTCAAACCATTCATCCCTGGTCCGGGTGAGAAAAACACGGCTCAGGCTCTGCAGCAAGAAATCACGGTTCTCGCCTTCGGCGTATTGCAACCGGACCAGGTCTTCCCGTTGAATCGCCCGGCACAGGTTCTCCCAGAGCCAGGGTTCCCAGCAGCCGATAGAGATATAGTTGCCGTCTTTCGTCTGGTAAACGTCGTTGTAAGGAGCGCCGCCGTGGGGGACGGTTTGACCTTTTCCGGGCGCAACCCCGGTCTCCAGATAGTCGGCTACGTTCCCTTTCATGAGACCGACGATTCCATCGGTAATTGAAATATCGATGAACTGTCCCCGCCCGCTGCGCTGCCGTGCCAGAATGGCCAGCAAAATCCCGATGGCAGCCTGGGCGACACCGCCTCCCCAATCGCCCACCGGTATGCCGCTGGGTGACGGGGGGCTATCGCGGGGACCGGTAAGATGCAATAGACCGGCGATGGCCGAGTAATTGATGTCGTGGCCCGCCATGTTCTTATACGGGCCGTCCTGTCCGTAGCCGGTAATGGCGCAGTAAATTATCCGGGGGTTGATCCTGTCGAGCGTCTCATAATCGACGCCCAAACGCCCGGCCACGCCGGGACGGTAGCCCTCGGTGACCACATCTGACTTTTCCACCAGTTTATAGAAGACATTGCGGGCTTCGGCCTTCTTCAGGTCCAGTCGGATGCTTTCCTTGTTCCGGTCAAACGGATTGAAGGCCGCATGGCGCATCTCCTCTTCAGGTGAGGTCAGGTAGCGCATTCCGGTCGAACCCCAGCGTACCGGAGCGGCGCCCGCCCGGACCACCTTGATGACACGGGCGCCAAATTCGGCCAGCAGTCCCCCTGCCCAGGCGCCGGGCGGCCCGGCCAGTTCGATGACGGTTATGCCTTCCAGTGGCAAACCGGCACCTACCCTTCGCCCGGCAATGGCAAGTCTGCCACCTTCAGCGATTGTTGATTCCGCTTCTGGTTCGCGGCGAGCCTATCCCGCTCCTGGCATATTCGCTCATCCAGCCATCGCTTGATCAGCACCTGGTAGCCCACGCCCTGGCGCTCGGCAAAGGCTTTCAATATCCGAAGCATTGGAACGGGTACCCGTAAGCTGATAAGCGTCGCGGCCGGAGCACGGGGGAGCGCCTCCGGGGCTTCAGTCCAGCCCTCGGGCGTTCTGGCCCCGGAATCCCATTCTTGAGCCTCGCGCTCAAGCTCTTTTCCTGATGCAAGCCGATGTCTTGGTTTGTTCATTTGTACTTCTCCCAGTAGCGGGCTCCCTCCGCAGGCTCGAAAGCGGTTATTGGCCTGAGGAAGCGTTTCACGCCCTCGTTCCAGTCCTCGCATATAACAATAATCCACCGGTCGAGCCGGGTGGCTCCCCAGAATATTGTCCGATGAGGAAAGTCCGGATGTCGCCGGGCCTCAACATCAGGGGGCACCTCAAATAGTACCTGCTCAACCTCAAGCTCACTGATGCGGTGCTGCTCCCAAATGTGCCGCGCTCCGAAACCCAGGCTGTCCCGCTCCCAGACGATCTCGACCTTGGCCATTTCAGGGTTGGGCTGGACCGGTGGCTCGAGATAGTCATCAAGCAGACGCCGGAAGTCTTGGGCATCCATAACCTATACGCTGATTGCACCGCTGTATATACAACCATTCTATGCTGCTAATACGCCCAAGTCAAGCAGTGCCCGGCAGCGCCGGTTAAATTCCATTGTGGCCGGTTCGAGGGTGAGCCATGCCACCATGGTCGCGGGCAGAACGCGGGCGGCTCGCCCGCGTCAAAGTGCATCCCAGAACGCCTTGACAGGCTGCGAAGATTGGTGCTAGTCTAAGCACCTGACCGCGCCCCGAACGCACGGATTTGAATGACTCTTCCGGCAGAAGGCACGCGGCAGCGTGCCGCTACGGCACATCAGGTACAGTCACGCGGCAGCGTGCCGCTACGGCATATGTGAGACCATTAGTAACCACGAATGAATCGTCCATGCTCCTCTGAGCGCCATGAAGTATGAAAAACCATGACCCCACAGGCGGGGCCGCCTGTGGTACCGGTATTTTCGGAGCGCAAATAGCGAGAGAGATAGAGACAGAATCCACTCAATTTCCTCCTTCCGGTTTTCGATCTCTTCTTAAATCTTGAATCTTAAATCCATGTATTCGTGTTAATTCGTGGTTCCGGTTTTTTCCAAAATTATGTCTGCGAAAGGGGTAGCTAGAATGAGAACTATCCTGGGATTACTGGCAATCATAGGAATCACCGCCCTGCTGGTGGCCGCTTGCGGACCCGCGCCCACCCCGCCGGCGGCGCCGCCGGGACAACCCCCGGCCGGGACCACCGCCGCCGCTCCAAAGCCGTCCCGGGACAACTGGGACAACATCGTGGCCGAGGCGCAAAAGGAAGGAGCAGTCTCGGTCTACACCATCTGGCCCCCGCAGGCCAGGCAAGACCTCTCCAACGCTTTTTCAGCCCGGTTCAACATCAAGGTGGAGAATACCCTCTTCAGCCGCGGGCCGGAGATGCTGACCAGGGTGCAGGCGGAGAAAACGGCCGGCCTGAACGTCGCCGACGTCTATGGCGGTGGTTCCGGGACGCTGATCACCAATATGAAGCCCGTGGGCGTCCTGGGGACCATCGAGCCATTTGTATTCCGCCAGGATGTGCTGGATGCCAAATTCTGGAGGGGCGGCAAACTCCCATTCATCGACAAAGACAAAACGGCCATCGCCCTGATCGAAGGCGCGCAACACGGCATGGTGATCAACACCGACATGGTCAAGAGAGGCGAGATCACCAGCTATAAAGACCTGCTGAAACCCCAGTACAAGGGAAAGATCACCATCAATGACCCCTCGGTTACCGGACAGGGCAATTTTACCTTCGCCCTGCTGGCCTATCGCATCTGGAACCTGGACCAGACCAAAGACTACTTCACCCAGTTGATCAAGCAGCAGGGTGCGGTAGTCCAGAGGGACAACCGGCTCCACGGGGAATCAATCGCCCGGGGGAAATTCGCCATCGGCCTCGGCGCCGCCAGCGACATCGTCATCGAGTTCGTCAAGGCCGGCGCTCCCCTGGAGATGGCCGTTGAAAAGGAAGGGGTCGGCACCTCGGCGGGCTTCGGAGGGGTGGGTGTGCCTCTGCAGGTGGTACATCCCAACGCCACCAAAGTGTTTATCAACTGGCTGCTGACCGGCGAAGGGCAGACCGTCCTCACCCAGAGTTTTGGCTATCCCAGCCGGCGGACCGACGTTTCCACCGAAGGCATCAATCCCATCATGCTGCCGCAACAGGGCCAGGAGGTCTTCGCCGAAGACGAGGACTTTATCAATTTCAAGGGCCAGACACTGGCCATGTCCAGGAAAATCATCGAGGACGCCGCGAAGTAGGACAGTCTGAACGGTCTGAACAGTCGAACAGTCTGAACGGTCAAACAGTCAAACAGGCCCGTAGCGGCACGGCGCGCCGTGCCGAAGGCTGTAGTGGCACATTGCCCAGTGTCTCCCCTGTAGCTGCACGTTGCACGTGCCGGGGTGACGCCCGTCCCCGTAGGGTTTGCTATGCTAGATGGCAGGAGGTGAGTCGCGAGCAAAAGGGGAAG
>CAZFEA010000074.1:0-11584 GCA_964518085.1 uncultured Dehalococcoidia bacterium | reverse complement strand
GGCGCTGCGCATGGCTACCATACGGGCCGACTGTTCGCTGGCGATAGACTCGAGGACGGCATGAAAAATCTGCATCTCGACGAATCTGGGAAGCAGCAGCCCAAGTACCACTGCCGGTGAAGGTTCGTAGATATATTCAACGTTCTGCGCCATGGGTAACTCAGCGGGCCGGACGGGCAAGAGCTGCTTGATCACCGGGCGCTGGACCATCGTGGTGACGAAGTCAGTATAGGCCAGGTAGGTCAGGTCACTGGCGCCCGAGGTAAAATCATCAGTAGCGATCCGGGCAATCACATTGGTGTCAGCCAGACCCGGTTTATCACCCAGCCCGGTGAAATCGGCGATGATGTTGAAGCCATAGCGGCCCAGAAAGTCCCGGCCCTTGCGGCCCACGGTCACAATTTTTGCCGGGACGGTTTGCGATTTAACAAAGGCGATGGTGGCCCGGTTCATGCTGGCATTGAAGCCACCGCACAGCCCCCGGTCCGAGGTGATGTGGATTATCTGTATGTTCTTCACCGTCTCCCGCGCCCCCAGCAACGGGTGGACTGCCCGCGCCGTAGGTGGCAGAGACGCCGCCAGGTCTCCCAGCACCTGTCTTATTCTTATGTCATAGGGCCGGCCGGCAAGGCCGCGTTCCTGCGCCCGCTTCATTTTCGAGGCGGCCACCATCTCCATGGCCTTGGTGATCTTGGCAGTGCCCTGGACGCTCCGTATGCGCCGCTTGATTAGCTGGATTTGAGCCATTTCTACACAGCTACCGTCTGTTTGAACTCGGCCAGGGCTTTCCTAAGCCTATCGCCGGTTGGGGCGGAGATATCCTTCTCCGCAGCAATGGTCTTGTTAATGTCAGGGTAATGGGTAGCGATGAACTGGAGCATTTTCTGCTCGAAAGCGGCCACCTTATCCAGGGGCACATCGTCCACGTAGCCGTTGACCGCGGCGAACAGCGTCTCAACCTCTTGCTCCACAGGCATCGGGACATATTGTCCCTGCTTAAGCAGCTCGGTTACCCTCTGCCCCCTGTTGATCTGAGCCTGGGTGGCCTTATCCAGGTCGCTGGTGCCAAACTGGGCAAAAGCCGCCAGAGCCCGAAACTGCGCCAGTTCCAGCTTCAACGGTCCTGCCACCTTTTTGATGGCCCTGGTCTGAGCCGCGCCCCCAACACGGGACACGGAAAGTCCCACGTTCATTGCCGGCCGGATTCCGGCGTTGAAAAGGTCGGCCTCGAGGTAGATCTGACCGTCGGTGATGGAGATTACATTAGTGGGCACATAGGCCGAAATATCCCCGGCCTGGGTCTCGATTATAGGCAGAGCGGTAAGCGACCCTCCGCCGAATTCCTTCGACATTTTCGCCGCCCTTTCAAGGAGCCGGCTGTGCAGGTAAAAGACATCGCCCGGGTAGGCCTCGCGCCCGGCGGGGCGACGCAGCAGCAGCGACATCTGGCGGTAAGACCAGGCATGCTTGGAGAGGTCGTCATAGATTACCAGGGCATCCTTGCCCTGCTCCATGAATTCCTCGCCGATAGCGCAGCCTGAGTAAGGCGCCAGATACTGAAGGGCAACCGACTCAGCCGCGCCCGCCGAAACGACGATGGTGTGCGCCATCGCCCCGTGCTTTTCCAGTGTGGCCACCACCTGGGCAACCTTGGATGACTTCTGCCCGATGGCTACATAAATGCAGATCAGGTTGCCGCCCTTCTGGGCGATAATCGTATCCAGAGCAATGGCGGTCTTCCCCGTCGAACGGTCGCCGATAATCAACTCTCGTTGACCGCGGCCGATGGGAATCAAGCTATCAATGGCCTTGATTCCGGTCTGCACCGGCGTATCCACCGAGCTTCGCCTGACCACGTTGGGGGCGATGCGCTCCACCGGCCTGGTCTTCTGGGTCTTGATCGGTCCTTTGCCGTCCTCCGGAACGCCAAGCGGGTTTACCACCCTGCCGATGAGTTCGCTGCCCACCGGCACCTCAGCGATGCGCCCAGTGCAGCGGACTTCGTCGCCTTCCTTGATCTCTGAGTAATCGCCGAGGATGATGACGCCGACGGTCTCCTCTTCGAGGTTAAGGGCAATCCCCATGACACCATTCTGAAACTGGACCAGTTCATTGTAGCGAACCCCGCCCAGGCCGTGGATGCGGGCGATTCCATCCCCTACCTCGACCACCGTTCCTACGTCTATCATGGACGTGGGGGCGCCGAACTGCTGTATTTGTTGTTTGATTATCGAAACTATATCCTGTCCTCTGGTAGTCATTTTGACCTCCTAACTAATGCTAACGCCACTCTGGAGGTTCCTTTTCAAGTTGTCCAGCCGTGTCCGGCTGCTGCCATCGATCAACTTGTCCCCGATCCTCACCACCACACCCCCGAGGATGGACTTGTTCACCTTTGTTTCCAGAACGACTTGCTTCTTGCCGAGCACACCTGCCAGCCTCTCGGCCAGGGCCTTCCGTTCCGCTTCGTCGATGGGAAACGGAGAGGTGATCTCAGCATGTTCGATACCATGGTAAGCATCCACCAATCTTTCAAACTCCTCCACCATCTGCCTAAAGATGTGTAACCTGCCTTTAAGCGCCAGAAAGCAGACCAGATTGGTCGCCAGCGGTCCTGCCCCGGGGAGCTTCTGCTCCAGGAGCTGTTTCTTGAGATCGAAAGAAAGCTTGGGCGCTGCCAGGGCAGACGCCACAAACTGGTCGTTCAAGACCATCTCTATATTTCTCAGGTCTCGCCGCCAGGCGTGGATCTGATCATGTTCTACGGCCAGCTCGTAGATCGCTTGAGCATGCCGTTTGGGAGATGCGGTTCTGGCTATGGTTTCACTCCTGCTTTGTCTTCTTATTCAGCGTTGTCTGGATTAACGCCCCATTGGTAGGGGTTTGATTTATCAAACCCTCGAATTCAGGCTTGAGCACCAGGGCTTGATGAATCAGGCCTTTGCGGGTTCCCCCTTCCCTTCGCTACGTCGTTCTCAACCCGGTGCTTTCCTGCAGTATTCTTTCCACAATCCTCCGGTTGGCTTCCTCATCAAGCCTTTCCTGGATAACCTTTTCAGCCGCCAGAATGGCAATATCGGCAAACTCACGGCGCAGGGCTTCCACGGTCTCGTCCCTTTCCCTCTGGATCTCGTTACGGGCCCTGGCTATGACGATATCGGCTTCTTTCTTGGCTTCCTGTCTGGCTTCCTCCCTGACTCTCTCGGCCATTTGCGAAGCCTGCGCCAGTACACCCTGGGCCTCTTTGCGTGCTCTATCCATCTGGGCGCGAAAAGCCTTGTCAGCCTCGGCGGCCTGTTGCTTTATTTGCTCGGCTTTGTCCAACCCCTCTCTGACCCGTTTGGAACGTTCGTCGAGCATAGCCAGTATTCTCTTGTACCCGAACATATAGATCAGGACAAACAAGAGGATGAAGTTTATTAGCTGGGCGATCAGCAGCGGCAGGTTTATGCCCAGGCTAGTAAATAGTTGGCCCAACGTGGCCCTCCTTCTTAAAACCGCCCGCCGGAAGCTCCCAGCCCCTTACCGAACAAAGCGTTCTCCAACCGGGGCTAAACATACGGGACCCGGGCGACCTATTTCAAAAGAACCAAAAGGATGGAGATGACCAGGGCGTAGATGCCCAGGGCTTCCGCCAGGGCCAGCGCCAGAATCATGTTGGTCAGAATCGCCCCCCTGGCCTCCGGATTCCGGCCCAGGGCTTGCATCGCGGACGACCCGACGAGCCCGATGCCAATACCGGGACCAAGAAGACCAAGACCTATGGCGAGTCCAGCGGCAAGCAGTCTGATGGTTTCAGGTGTCATTTGTTAGCCCCCTTTGCTTTATGATTATGATGATTATTTGTCGGAAATTGACCTGCGTATCTAAGCCCCCCAGCCCCCTTTGGCACGGAGGAGACTCCCCCGTAAAAAGGGCGGCCCAGTGGGACTATTCTTTGTGGCTCAATACGGCGTTGATCACCGCTCCGGCAATGATAAAGACACCCACCACCACCGAGCCAATCAATGTAATGACCAGGACTTGCCCGAAATCCATACTAACAACTCCTTTGCAAAAATAATGTCAGTGTTCTTTCCCGTGAGCTGCCACCGCCAGCGTGGCAAAAACGAGTGTCAGTCCGCCAAAGATCAGCGCCTGAATAAAGCCGACCAGCAATTCCAGGAAATAGAAGAAGTCAGCAACTACGAACGGAATCATAAACACGGAAACTCCCAGCAGGATTTCCCCCGCGGTCATATTGCCAAATAGACGGAAGGTGAAACTGACCAGCCGGATGAGCTCGCTCAGGGCTTCGATCGCACCCACAAAAAGATCAATGACCCCCATCATTAAGGTCATGGGCAGAGACTTGAGACCCTTGAAGTTCCTGGGGTGGAAAGCGGAAATACGAATAAACTTGCCAAGATAGGGGACAAGCCCGACGGAGCGGATACCCCAGAACTCCACGAAAACGAACGACATCAATGCCAGTGTCAGCGGCACGTTTACGTCCGTGTTCGCCCCACGAAACAGGGGTACCAGTTTTTCGTGTCCTTCGACAACCTCCTTGACCCCAATGGGGCCAAAAATGGGAAACAGGGAAAGCCAGGCATTGGTCAGGACAAAGATGAAAATGGTGGCGACCAGGGGGAAGAACATCCTGCCGTGTTCCTTGCCGGCTACCGATTCAACGAAATTCATCAGGAGTTCGACTATCGTTTCCACCAGGTTCTGCAGACCTTTCGGAACGAGAGACATCTTCCGGGTCCCCAGAACGAACAGGAGCAACAGGACTATGGTGGTCAAGACCGATGCCAGCAGCGTGTTGGTGACGGATATGGGGCCGACGTGGGCGATGGCTTCGGCAGGAAGCTCGATCGCTGGTTGGGAGACCTTCAGAAAGGAAGGCACTTTTCCCCCGACAAACTGGGTGAGAAGCGCCCCGGAGAAAAGCCCTATGATAATGAGAGCAAAAGTAACTACAACCAGAACGAGACAACCCGGCTTTTTCAGCAACTAGTCCCGCTCCTTTTTGTTGCTTTGCTCTTGGATCATGGTTAGTACCATTCGATAAGCGCCAGTAAAAGCCAGGACCAGACCGAGGACCAGGCCCAACAGGGTAAACCATGGAGCGGTATCCACCTTTCCATCGAGCCACCACCCGGCCAGCAACGGCAGCGCTATGGAAAGGCCGATGTACCACCCCAGGCCCATTAGCGTCCAAACTAGACGCTCCCGTTTCATGCCTGGCCCTCAAATTATCTGCGGAAGTATATCACAGCGGATTTTTGAGGTCAATAGAAAAAGAATGAATTTTTGCCCACCTCCACTTCTCACCCCTCACTTCCAGAACGCCTCTCACTTCCAGGACCTAGGGTTTCTCTTTCTTGTCCAGGTCTTCAAGGTCCAGGGTATTAATAAAATCAGTAAACGCCGAAAGCCGCTTCATTTCAGCCTCGTCGACCTTGCCGGTGTCTTCCTTCTTGGCAGCTACCTGCTTCCCGGTCGAATCCAGCAGTATGCCGGCCTTGTCCAGAACGCCATCGTCGGCAAAAATCGGCACCTTGGTGCGCACCGCCAGGGCTATGGCGTCACTGGGGCGAGAGTCCAATTCAACCTTGTTGCCATTGGAGTTAAGTATTATCCGCGCATAAAAGGTATCGTTCTTGAGGTCGCATACCACAACATGGGCCACAGTGGCATTCAGGCTGTAGATCACACTGCGCAGCAAATCATGGGTGAGGGGGCGCGGCACGGCCACATCCTGGAGTTTGATGGCGATAGCGTCTGCTTCGGCGGGGCCGATCCAAATCGGCAAATAACGATCGCCTGATTTCTCCTTCAGTATCACCACGCGCTGATAATTCATCATGCTCACGCGCAGACTATCTATTACCATTTCAATCATTTGTGTATGTGTTTCCTCTTTTCCTCGGCTGTAACCCATTGTACCCCGGCCCAATAGGTGTGTCAATAAACGCCTAATGCGTCTTGCGCAGGGGAATCTCCTTGATGAAGAAATTTATGCCAAAGGCCAGAACAATGCTCAAAAAGGCGATGACGAACACATCGGACAGCGCTGCCGATAGTGCGTCGCGCATGACCCTCAAAGCCTGTTCGAACAGGACGGTACCCTGGCTTCCGGATTGGGCAAAAACGCCTTGCATTTGCGCCCGTACCTCGCTGTTCATTAGCGCCTGGGGATTCCTGGCCACGAACTCCACCGTGCTTTCGGGAAGGGACGCCTTCAGCGCGCCAGGAAGCCCCCCAGAGAGCTCGGATGTAAACCGGTTATTCATTATGGAGCCAAAAATAGCCAGCCCGATGGAAGCGCCGATGGACCGGACAAAGGCAGTCGATGAGGTAACTACTCCGATAACGTTGTGCGGCACGGCATTCTGTATGGCGATGACGTAGACCGGCATGCTGGTCCCCAGCCCGGCGCCGGTAATAACCATATAGGCCACCGCCCCCCCATACGGGGTTTCCACAGTCATTCGCGACAGTAGCCAGACCCCGATCGCCGTCAGCCCCAGGCCTATCATCCCCTGAATCCGGTAATGCCCGTTGGCGCGTGACAGCGCCTGGCCGGAAACGATGCTGCCGGCTACCATGCCGAGAAGCATGGGGGTCAAAAAGCTGCCGCTGGCAGTGGCCGAAAGCCCGAGAACTCCCTGGAAAAACAGCGGAATGAAGACAAAGGTGGCAAACATGCCAAAAGCGCTGGTAAAGACCACCATCAGCGTGACCACCACAATTCCATTTTTGAACAGGGACATGGGGATTATGGCATGCGGGGTCCTTAATTCAATACGGACAAAGAGCAGGCCTGCGGCCACCGAGGCGGCAAACATTGACAAGATGGTTGCCGACCCCCAGGGATAGGTCACTCCGCCCCAGGACAGGGCCAGCATGGCCATTACCACGGCTATGGTTAGGGTAGCAGCGCCCAAATAGTCGACCCTGCCACGTCCGTCGCCGCGGCCAATATCGGGGAAGAGAAACAGGAACACAAACAGGACAAACATCCCCAGCGGGATATTGATGTAAAACACCCAGTGCCAGCTCAGGTTGTCGGTGAGGAAACCGCCCAGACCGGGACCGATGATGGATGACAGTCCAAAAGTGCCGCTCATGATTCCCTGGTATTTGCCCCTTTCCACCGGCGGGAACAGATCACCGATTACCGTAAAGGAGTTGGCCATGAGCACGCCGGCCCCAATTCCCTGCAAGCCCCTCCACACTATTATTTCGGCCATTGAGTTACTGAGGCCGCAAAGCAGCGAGCCTGCCAGAAAGATAATTGTGCCGGCCACGTATAGCGACTTGCGTCCGAAGGTATCGATCAGCTTTCCGCTGACCGGCATGGCCACGGTGGAGGAGATCAAATAGGCTGTAGTAACCCAGGTATAGTGGGAAAAGCCTCCCAGGTCGCTTATGATCCTGGGCATGGCAGTACCAACAACAGTCTGGTCCAGCGAGGCCAGGAACATGCTCAGCAGGACGCTAAACATGGTGAGCACCAGTTGTCTTCTTGACAGGGGATGTGTGGTCACGGAGGCTGCCATGGGATAATTAATTGTATTACTTCTTTACCAGCGAGGCAAAGCTTAAGGGGACAACCACGAACCGGATGATCAGATCCGCTGAAAGATAGACGGCTCGCACCACCTGGGCATCATGGCTGGCCAGCCCGGTAACCGCGAGCGCCAGAAAGCCGCCAGCCGCGCCGAGCCAGCCGACCGAGAACACAATATGCGCCGTGAGCGCAAACTTGCCCAGACCAGGAGTCATGGCCATGGCGGTTGCAGGCCATGTTCTCCGATTTGGGAAGGCGGCGTGTGGCCGCCGCGAAAGCCGCGGCCGGTGAGGTGCAGCACGACAACCAGCAGGATCAGGACAAGGGCGATAATTCCGAATATTTTCACCCAGCGCGGTGTGCCGGTACCCGGTCCGCCACCGGGCATGGCGCCGCTGTCCTCGCTAGATGCGCTGTTGGGACCGGTTGCGAGGGAATGGTCAGCCATGCACCTGTCCTCCTCTGGACGCATCTAGCTAGGTCAGGAGTTTGAGTAGCTGCTCGATTTCGGCATCCCGGAGAGCGTTGAATGCAGGATAAATCAGCGCGAAGTAGTCCTGCCGAAACTTGTCGAATTTGCTATCGACTGCCGTCGTGAGTCTTATCCTGACACTTCGTCTATCTTTCGGGTCTTCTTCGCGAGTCACCAGGTCTTTCTTGACCAGGCTATCCACTAGCTGGGATACCGCTCCCGGTGTGACCTTCAGCATTTCAGCAAGTTCTTTTACTGACACGCCTTCTTTCCTGTGCGAAATCGAAGCAAGAATATGCACCTGGGGCATATTCAGAGCCACTTCTCCCAGCGGAAAGCTCTGTCCGACATGCATGGCATGAAGTGAAGTACGCATCTTTTCCATGATGGCCTGTATCAGGTCTTCTCTGGACATTTCGACTCCTTTCTGCCAAATATTCAGGGTTATTCGTTTAGCGCTATATAATATATCGCTAAACTATGCTCATGTCAAGGTTCCACCAGCAAGTTCGGAATCACAACCAAAGCATAGACTGCCAGGTTACCAGGGTGTAAAATGGCGGCATCGAGGTGCACCAAATGAACCAGACCGTCCGAGTCCGCTATGCTCCCAGCCCGACCGGCCTGCCCCACGTGGGAAATATCAGGACTGCCCTCTTTAACTGGCTATTTGCCCGGCATAACAAGGGCAAATTCATCCTGCGCATCGAAGACACCGATGTCGCCCGCACCCAGCCAGGCGCCCTGGAATCAATCATGGACAGCCTCCGATGGTTGGGCCTGGACTGGGATGAAGGGCCTGAAGTCGGTGGACCCTTCGGGCCATATTTCCAGTCCCAAAGGCTGGACATCTACCGGTCCATCGCTGAGAAGCTTATCGCTTCCGGCCAGGCTTACTATTGTTTTTGTTCGCCGGAACGTCTGGAGGCGATGCGCGCCGAGCAGGCAAAGCGCAAGGAGCCACCCCGTTACGACCGCCGTTGCCGGGACCTTTCCCCGGAAGAAGTAGCCCGCTTAAGAAAGCAAGCCATCACACCCGTCGTCCGCTTCAAGATTCCGCTGGAAGGCAGGACCGCGTTCAACGATCTCCTGCGAGGAGAGGTCTCTTTCGAGAATAGTACCCTTGATGATCTCGTCCTATTGAAATCCGATGGCTATCCCACCTATCACCTGGCCAACGTAACCGACGATCACCTGATGGAGATCAGTCATGTCCTCCGGGCCGACGAGTGGCTTTCCAGCACGCCGCGGCACGTCCTTATCTACAAGGCGCTTGATTTCCAGCCTCCGGCCTTTGCCCATCTACCGATTATCCTGGGGCCGGACCGGGCAAAGTTGAGCAAGCGGCATGGCGCCACGGCCGTGACCGAATTCAAGGAACAGGGCTACCTTCCCGAAGCCATGGTGAACTTCCTGGCCCTGCTGGGATGGTCCCTTGACGAAAAGACGGAGCTCATGTCCCGCGAAGAACTGGCGGCGAACTTTTCCCTCGAAAGGGTCGGCCGAACGGCGGCCATTTTCAACCTAGAGAAACTCAACTGGATGAATGGCGTCTATATGCGAAGGCTCCGCCCGCAGGACCTCTGCCAGCAGGTAATGCCCTTCATCGAGTCCGGGCTGGGGCCGGAGCCCAAATGCCCGGTTTCGGATGAATACGTTAGCCTGATTACACCGCTGGTCCAGGATCGGGCCAGGACCCTCAGGGAGTTTGCCGAATTCTCTGATTTCTTTTTTTACGAAGACCTCAAGTATGAGCCCGAAATGCTGTTGAAGGCAGTCAAGAACAGGTACATCGCGGTGCACGCCCTGAAAACAGCCCGCCAGGCCATGTCCGAGATGCCCAGGTTCGATGCCACCTCCCTGGAATGCCTGTTCAGACCTCTGGCGGGAGAACTGGGATTGAAACCAGGCGAATTCTTCGGGCTGACCCGCGGCGCAGTTACCGGCAAAACGGCCACCCCGCCCCTGTTCGAGACCATGGCAGTACTCGGCCTGGAGCGCTGCTTGAAGCGTATCGATGCAGCAATTAGAAGCCTTGCCATGTTGAGCCAACCATAGAGGTATCATTAAATAAGCCTAAAGAAGGAGTCAGGCCATGCGCGCCAACGACATTCGCGGAATCAAGGAATTAACTACGGCGGAAAAGATCCTGCTTGTGGAGGATCTTTGGGATAGCATCGCTGCCGATGAGTCCATCGTTCCGGTTCCCAAGAGCCACAAGGATGAACTGGATAGAAGACTGCGAAACTACGAGTCCAATCGTGGACAACTACTATCGCTTGAGGAGTTTCACAGAGAAACAGCCATACCTCCTAACTAATGCAACCCAATAAGTGTCGACGCATCAATCTCGTAGGGGCGAATCTATG
Source organism: uncultured Dehalococcoidia bacterium (assembly GCA_964518085.1). Classification (GTDB taxonomy): domain Bacteria; phylum Chloroflexota; class Dehalococcoidia; order JACQUA01; family JACQUA01; genus JACQUA01. The sequence continues at coordinate 1,182 of CAZFEA010000074.1, read as the reverse complement.
TGTTCGCCCGAGGCCCGCCGCTACAACCTCTGACACTTCGGGCAAAACACTGTGCCGCGCGCCCGTACCTTCAGGTACTCCAGGGGAGACCCGCACCTGGGACATGTACTCCCACGCTTGTGGGCCACCTTGAACTGGTCCTGGGAATCGCCTTTGGTCCCGTCGGGACGGACATAGGTGGAGACGCTGGCGCCGCCGGCCAGGATGCCCCGGCGCAGCACCAGGCGGATGGCCCGCAGCTGCCGCCTGACCTCATCGCCGGTAAGATCGCAGGACCTCTTCATGGGATGGATACTGGCTTCGAAAAGCGCTTCATCGGCGTACATATTCCCCATTCCTGCCAGGGCAGTCTGGTCCAGCAGAACCGGCTTGACCGCGGCCGAATGCTTCTTCAGAATCTCTCCAAGCACCTGAGAACTGAATGTTTTCTCCAGCGGCTCAGGTCCCAGCCGGGCCAGAAACTCGGCTTCGCTTCCAACCAGCCACAGGCCGCCAAACTTGCGCGGGTCGCGAAATTCAATACAACCCTTGTCCAGGTAGATGACTGTCCTGACATGCGGCTGGTTGCTGCGGCAGCCCCGGTCCATCCACAAAAGGGCCCCGCTCATCTTCAAATGGATAACCAGGGTCTTGCCATTATCCAGCCTGAACAGCAGGAACTTTCCGCGGCGCCCCAGCTCGACAATACGCCGGCCCACCACTTCGTTTTCCATCAGTTCAGCGGTTGTGCCGCGGACGGCTTTCGGCCAGCTAAACTCCAGGCCGGTTATGGTCAGGCCGGCCACCTTCGGCGAAAGGTCCAGCCTTACCGTTTCGACTTCGGGCAGTTCAGGCATTCATCTCCCCCCAGTTCCTTCCCACCTTGATATCCACCTTTACCGGGACCGTCAATTCAATAGCGTGAGGCATGATCTCCAGGACAAGCGCCTTCATTTGTTCAAGTTCATCGGGTGGGATTTCCAAAAGGAGATCGTCATGCACCTGGAGCAGCATGCGACTCTTTACCCTCATCTCCTCCATAGCCCTTTGCAACCGCACCATGGCTACCTTGATGATATCGGCCGAGGTCCCCTGTACCGGCATATTTATGGCCATGCGTTCGGCAGCCTCCCGCAACTGGCGGTTGAATGACTGGATTTCAGGGATATAGCGACGCCGGCCCAGGATGGTCTGCACGTAACC
>CAZFEA010000073.1:0-11591 GCA_964518085.1 uncultured Dehalococcoidia bacterium | reverse complement strand
GGCAAAACATGAACTCAAACTGGGTGTAAAAGCTGCCACTTATCATATGCTTGAAGTAGATAAAAAGAATAACCGGGTACAGGTTATCTTCGACATCTGAGAGACCGTGATGGACCTTTATCAATTTCCCGCCATTCGCTCCCGTCTCATCGAATACTGCGGCGGGCGCAATGACGACCCATCGACCTGCACCGCGAAATTCCTCATCGGCAACGGCGAAACTATTAGAGGCGCGGGCATTCCCACCAGGGACGTTATTTATTCCCCCCGGCAGTTGGATACCATCATCTCCAGGGAGATCGATGTGTTTCGCTCGGTGTGGGATGACAGGTCCCTTCTGGCCGTCCTGGATATCGACTACACCAATGCCGATTTTCCGTACCGGGCCTTTACCAACCCCAATGAGATCTTTTCCGATCTCGAACCGGTATACCGTCTGGCCGTCGGTGAGCTGAAATCATTCGGAATCAAGCACCTGTCGGTCTTAACCGGCCAGGGCTACCATCTGGTCTTCCGTTTACCTTTAACCGCCAAAGTCACCCGGCAACTGCAAACACTGTATTCGCTGAACGACACCCTTGACAGCAAATACCGCTATGACCACCCTTTCACGGATGATACCGTCCCGCTAAAAGCGGGTACGGCATATAGCGGGCTGGGTTATGTGCTGGAATATCTGGCCCACCGGATAATTGCCAGATCAGCAGATGCCTCAGCCATACCCGTGGTGGCTAACAACCTGGTAGTCGGTACCGGAAGAAAGGGCCGCGAAGCGGTATCGCTGGATTTATCCGCCTATGGCGATCCGCTTTTCACCCGTTACATTCGCTGCGCCTTCAGCCTCTATCACAGGAAGAATGGACAGGGAACCCTGGTCTCGCTTCCTCGAAATGACGAGTGCCTCGAGGACCTGCTTGCCTGGAGAACTGATGCCCATGAAGCCAATCGCCTGGCTGAAAGGAAAAAGCTGGTCATCCCGGAATCGTCCAACGGCCTGACATCCCTCCTGGATGCCTATCTACTGTCACCGCTGCACAGCTTTCATAACTATTTTGAATCGGGCTATCATGACCCGGTGGATACATGGAGCCGTACCTACGACCGGCTCAACACTGGCAACCTGCCTCCCTGCGCCGGCCTGCCCTTGATGCGGCCCAATCCCGCCCTGTACATTCCCAACAATATCTGCAACATAGCGCGGGTGCTGGTAAGCCTCGGATGGCATCCACGATCGGTTGCCGGGCTAATACGCTCGAAGTATGAAAAGGACTACGGTTGGGGGATCAACTGGCTGGTATATGATGCTGCCACACGGGCAGACTTCTACGTCCGCCTTTTCTGCGGCCTTGTTGCCGGTGGCATCGATGACCTGCGCGATTTTAACTGCATCTCTCACCAGGAGCAGGGTTTCTGCCCGCGTCCCTGGTGCGGTCACAACCTGGCGGATTATGGAAAACGGCTTCAAAGAGTGTCATGGAATTAACCGGACCCATAGCTATTTCCTCCGGTCTTTTCCCCGGCTCATACATCACCGACGTTCTTGAACCGTTGAGACAAGCAGGATTCGAGGCCATCCAGGTAGACGGCTTCCGCACCCACTTCGATTATGGTTCCCCTGAGAAGATCGCCTCCCTGAAGCAAAAGCTGGACCAACTGGGGCTGCGCGCAACCTGTTTGCACGCCCCGTACAGCAAAGAGCTGGACATCACCGCTCCGATGGAAAGCGACCGGCGCCATACCGTAGAAGAAATATTCACCTGCGCCGCTTCGATTCCTCAAATCGGCGCCCACACGCTGGTCCTGCATGCCGGCAGCGAAGATGAACAGGCGGTAAACGCGCCAGCCGAGCGACTCGGCCACTGTCTCCGAAGCTTGAAAGAGATTTATGCCTTTTGCCGGGAAAAGAAGGTCCGCATGGTCATTGAGGACATGCTTGCCCATTTGCTCGGCGGACGTACTTCGGAGCTGAAGTGGCTCTTCGACCGCCTCCCGCGGGATGTCGGGATATGCATGGACACCGGCCACAGCTTTCTTTCAGGGGAGATGGCCCAACGACTGCGGCTGTTTACCCCGCGCCTGGAGATGTTACACGTTCACGATAACCTCGGCCAGTATGATGACCACCTGTTGCCCGGAGAGGGCAAGATCAACTGGCCTGACTTTTTCCGCCTCCTGGCGTCGGCCCGGTTCCGGGGCGAGCTGGTGCTGGAAATCGGCGGCCGCGACAATCCTCTTGAGGTCCTTGGACGGGCCGGGCGGAGCGTGAGTTTTCTAAAACGCCTGATTGAACGAGCCGCGCCGTAGCTTTCATTTCTTCTCTTCGATTACGCTCCGCAGTACCTTGTCCAGTTGCTCAATAGTGTAGGGCTTGGTAATAACGGCGCGAAATCCGTGCTGCCGGTAGTCGGCCATTAAGCCATCTACAGTATACCCGCTGGAAACAATTGCCTTCGCGCCCGGGTCCATTTCCAGCAGTTTGGCCGTAGCTTCCTTTCCCCCCATCCCGCCGGGCACGGTCAAATCCATGATTACCGCGTCGAAGGAGGTCTTTTTCTCCATGGCCTCACGATACTTATTCACTGCTTCCGCCCCCTCCCCGGCAAGTTCAGCCTCATAGCCGAGGAGGTGCAGCATCCTCCTCAGCATCTCCCTGATCATATCATCGTCATCCATCACCAGGATTCTCCCTTTTCCCTTCTTACTTGTTTCCATGGCCGGTTCTTCCTTTTGTAGCGCCGGTTTATCCGACGCGGGCAGACAAACGTGCACCTGGGTCCCGACGCCTGGTTCCGATTCGATTGAAATATGCCCGCTATGATTCTTGATTATTGAATAACAGGTAGCCAATCCCAGCCCGCTACCTCTCTGCTTGGTACTGAAATATGGTTCGAACATTCGCGGCAGGTTTTCCTTCGGTACACCCTGACCGTGGTCGGCAATAGTTATCTGGATATATTTTCCCGCCGGCAAGGGCAAAACATCCTTTTCTCGCAGTACCAGGTTTCTGGCACTGATATCCAGCATGCCTCCACCAGGCATCGCTTCCCTGGCATTTCTGGCCAGGTTAATAATCACCTGGTTCATTTGCCCTTCATCGGCCTCAACCAGCCAGAGATCATCCGGCAACGCATAGACCGGCCTGACATTTGACCCCCGCAGGGCAAACCGGGTCGATTCCTCCAGTAACTCATCGATGGAGATGAGCTTCTTGACAGGCTGGCCCCCCCTGGAGAATGTCAATAGCTGCTGCGTCAAACCCCTGGCCCTGGCCGATGCCCTCTCGGCTTCGTTCAGTACTTCCAAGGCTTCTTCCGGAGAGTGCATGACCATCCTGGCCATTCCGATATTGCCCATGATGCCCGTCAGGATATTATTGAAATCATGAGCTATGCCGCCGGCAAGCGTACCTATTGACTGAAGTTTGTCAACCCTCTTTCTTTCTTCTTCCAGCGCCATGCGTACAGTGACGTCTTCGATCATCAACAGCAGCCCGTCGAACTTACCCTGCTTGCTGGCCAGGGTTACCACGGCAATGGAAGTCTGGATGCCAGTGCCATCGACCGAAGCAATGGCATAATCATGAAACTGGCCATCCCCCAGGCTCTCCCCGGGGGATTCCATGCTTTTCAGACTCTCGATGTCGAAACCAGCCTCTTTCAGGGCTTTTGATATATCGAAAAGGTCAACCATCTCTTCGCCGCTGTCGTCTTCCCTGCTGGCCAGGCCCAGGATGTGCGCCGCCTTCGGATTGGCGAATATCATCTTGCCTTCTTTATCGGTCCTGACTATTCCTACCGGCGCGTTCTTGACAATCTGCTCGTGAAAATCCTTCAGTGTCCTTAGCTGCTCCCGGGATTCCTCTAATTCGATCGTCCTTTCCTTGACCCGGGCCTCCAATTCTTCCTTGCTCAGGAAGGCGAGCTTCTCGTTTTCAAGAATCCCCGGCGGGATAGCCCTGAGAATATCCGGGACCGCGGAGGTATGCCGGAATCGCCTCTCAACCGAGCGGTAGCAGTCTTCTATGGTCTTTTCGGTCCATTCGCTTGATACCAGAGAGCCATAAACTTCCAGGAGTTTGACTATGAGCAGCGAAAATGACTTCTGAATGGCAGCGATCCTGTTCTCTTCAGGTATCCGGTTGAGGTTCCTGATCACCGGTTCGACATCGATGCTTCCATCCGCTGCAAGCCGGCATCCTTCGAACAGCACAGGATTGGACTCGAAAAACTCCAGCACGGTGCTGCTGGCCGGACTGGTCGCGATGTGCCTTATTTGTGCCAGGAACAGATTTACCAGGTCGCCGAGAGCCATGGCAGCCACCACATCCCTGCGGCCGGCTGGAACGGACCTGTTGCTTGAGGGGACACCCTGGGAACGCATCTTGCGGAAAAACTGGATTTCACCGACGGCAAGGGTCATCAAGGCCAGAGCCCACAATCCCACGGCCAGAACGCCGTGAACTGACGGCATGCCACCGATGGGATTTACCACCAGCGCCACCCAAAAAGGCAGGACCAGAAGGAGCACCAGAGAGGAGGTTATCAGGTAATGCCTTGTCTCAAAGTATAGCCGTAATGTCCTGGACAGAGAACCGCCGTAAACGTTGCCGATACCGGTCCACCTGACGATTTCCCGGGCGGCCAGCACCAGGAGTCCGAGAAACCAGACCAGGTAGGAAGAGAAAAGGATATTCTGTTCGCGAATAAAATAGTTACCCAGCGTGGCCAGCAGAAAAGACGTGAGAAACAGGAGCGCCCCGATGACCGAGAGGCGATGCTCTATCTTGCCTCGCGTCGCCACCATGTTCCTGGCGCAATATGCCACCAGTAGAGCCAGAGACAAGAAGCACGTCCCCCAGAAGAAAAAAATGAGAACCTGGAGAATACTCAATTGGTCTCACCTTGCCAGTTCTTCTTCTATGCCGTTCATTTGTTCCTTGGTGATCATCTGAGCGCTGACCGGCAGCAACAAGATGGCGCCGTTCTCTTTGCACATCTTTCCCAGACCGGCGATCACACCCCTTACTTTATCAATAGAGTTGGCCAGGACTATCTGGTCAAGGCAATCGAGAAGCACAATTGTCCGGATCGAGCTAGCAATTCCCAATGATACTATGTTGCTCAGCCTTTCAAGGTCGTTGGGACTTACGGTTTCCTCCGTTGGCATCTGTTGAAATGTAAGCCAGAATAAGGAGGCCTTTTCCAGCCCGTGGGTCGTCCTTATCTTGCGAGGTTCCACCTTGGTAATGCATAGTCCCTGGAAACCGTATTCCAGTCCCCGGCGCAATATGCCATAGGCACGGTCAGGCTCTTCTTTGGACAAGGCCGGCCGGTTTCCCGGTCGCAGGTCCTTGAAAACGGCGGGCAGCCTGGCCTCCGACGGCAACCCCTGCAGGATGTCTTGCTTATCCAGGAAACCTCCGTGACTATGCAGCATCGCAGCAAGCCAGGCGCCGGCGACCGCAGTACTTTCCCGATTCATTTTCAAGTAGAATTCGACAAACAGTTCGCCATACTCCTTTGAAGCCCGCAAGGCCCAGGGTTCTTTTCTCATCAGCCCGGTGATCTTATCCATGGTCTGCTTCATTTCAAGCTCGGAGGAAAGGCCGGTATTGAAAATCTGGCGACTGCTTTCGTTGGAGACGATATCCATTAGCCCGGTCGTCTGCAAAACATTGTTGAAGTGGGTCGCGTCGCCTCCCAGCTCCTTCCCCGGCATTATCTCCCTGAGCCTCCGCACGAATCTGAACAGGCAATCATTGAGCGCCCCTGCCGACTGGCTGCCGGCAAAGGTAATCTTTCCTGGCTTGAGATATAAGGCGTAGGAAATAAAAATGAATTCTATTGCCAGGAGAAAACCCCCAATAGGCCGGGCATCGGGAGAGCGCCACATGACCATGTTGGTCAATATCAGGGGAACAAAGTATAAAAGAAAGCCTCCCAGTATCAGTCCGTATTTTCTTTTCAGATACAGGAGCTTGCTTTTCAGCACCATGACCAGCAGCACGGTAACAATTGCCACCGGATAACTGAAGGTAATTGGACTGCTGAACGCCAGGAACTCCTTTCTCAAGGAGTAAGACCATCCCAAACTGGTCCAACTGACGTCGAACGGGCTCACCGCCATGGCGTAGACGCCCACGAACAGCGCCGGCACAAGGGTCAGGTAGTATATCTGCCTCGATGAACCTATCTGCAGAATAGTCAGCAGAAAAAGGGGTTGGACAACCATGAAAGCAAGGATTACTACCCGGTAGAGGTCCTCGGAAGCCGCAGCCGACGGCGCATTCCTGCTCAAGAACACCAGGAACATCCAGGCAATTACGCAGGTGCCATACGCCAGGAAGGACCTGTAACTAACATTCCTCGGATCTCTGCGGAACACCAGGATCGTCGTTGCCAGCGCCAGCAACCCACCTCCCAGATACTGTAGATTCCACGGGATAAACTGCCATTGACCCATTAGACATTCCTCAGTAGTTGTGCAAGAGCTTGCTGTTTGGTCCCAATTATTTTCGGAGGCTTGATCTGACCAAAAGGAACGCCTTCCTTTTGCCTCCTCATCAGGTAGCGGATAAAGGCGCCCTTCTTGAGATACTCTACGGTCAAAGCCTCTCCCGGGTCTCTCAAGTTGAAATCCGCCACATAGGTGTTGAAATCCGGGAATATCCTGCGCAGAGCGGCGAAAATGAGGGTTGCCATTTCCTTCTCGTCATGGTCGGTGTCCTTCTCGAGCAAGAAATTTATGTGCTCCTTCGGCTGCATCTCGTGACACACCACCCAGTTCTCGGAGTGGAAACCTGCCTCGGAAAGGGCGTCCCGGGCGAGGGCCTCCGAAAGGCGGTAGTAACCATAGACGTCGATCAAACCCACTGTCCGGCTTTCGAACCTGAAAATGGGTGTGCCGTCGGTCTCAAAGTCAATGACCCTGAAGAGGTCGCCGAGACGGTATCTGATGGTGCACGAACCAAAACTCGAAACCACGAGTTCGTATACTTTGTCCCTGGCAAGCTCGGTAATCTTCTTAACGTCCCCCTTAATGCTCAAAAACTCAAAATAGACATTGTACAAATTCGGAAAAAGGTCAAACTTGCGGTGGGCGCGCCCCATCAATGGAATGCAGCTATCGGAAAGGGCGTAAAGGTTAAAAGGTTCAATGCCGAACTGGTCCTTAAAATAGTCCAGGTATATGCTGCCGTCCCAGCCGGATATGAAAAGCCCTTTGATGGGCAGTATGTCCCTGGCTTTCGGGTATTTGCGGGCAGACCTGGACCTGAGATATTTAAAGTACAGGAAAATCTTCGCCATCCCCACCGGCATTGACTCATACCGGTCTTTCCACAGTTTTTCCGGATCGGTAAAGTAATCACAGACCATCTTGAGCGTGGACGGGACGCCCACCATGAAATCAACCCGCCCGCCCTTTTCCACGTAATCAAGCACCAGGGCGATTTTCTTGCGCATGTCGCTCACGTCGTCCAGGACTGGTATCGGAGGCATCATGTTGAGGTAACGTTCAAACGCCTTCGCCGCCATGCCCGAGCCATAGGGCAACGGGGCAAACATGTTTAACATGGTGTCCCCTTCCTTTATCCTGGTCTGGCCCGGTTTGTCGCTACAGGCAAATATAGCTATGGGCATAGTCGTGGCCAGGCCGTTTTCCCAGTAGGTGCTTCCATGGACAAACCATTTCGGTCTACCGGAACTGCCCGAGGTCTTCAAACACAGGGCATAATCATCAATCAGCCATCCATCTAACATCGGCGCCAGGGGCCGGCTTATTTTCTGGTAGTAGTCCCAGAGTGATTCTCCGTTCGTCCGCGGAATCGTTTTTTCCCGTTTCTCCATCTCCTCTCCGAACTCCATCAGGACGGGATAGTCGTTGTAGGTGGTGAGCGGTATGTCTTCGAACCGATCTACCCCGCCATTACATAGCTGCTTCGCCGCCTGGCTCCTTTGCCACTTCTGGAAATGTTCTTTCAGCTTCTTTTCGTTGTATTGCAACTGCTCCGGGAAGCTCTTGTCATAGAAGGAACAGTAACGGCCCCATAACTCACTGGACATTTTTCAAATCAACCTCTCTGGTCTTGGTCATTGGACTTATTGACTTCGGGTCAGGCATGCAATATATTTACACGGGACATTTCCCGATAAACTGCACCATTATATATATATTTTTTGCTAAATCAAACAGGCCAACTGTGAAAGTAGTTATTCTGGCTGCGGGCGAGGGGAAGAGAATGCACCCGCTGACCTGCACCCGGCCAAAGGTGATGCTGCCGGTGGCCAACAAGCCGGTCCTCGAGCACATTATCGAGGCCTGCCGCGCCACGGGGCTGACGGAATTCATCCTGGTGACCGGTTACCGCGCCGGCATCATCCAGGGCTATTTTCTTGACGGCAGGCGCCATGGCGTCAAGATTGAATACATCGCCCAGGAAAAGCAGGCCGGCACCGCCGACGCTGTTTACCAGGCAAGAGCCGGCATCAAGGGGCCATTCTTGTTGCTCAACGGTGACATTCTTGTCCAACCCGATGACGTGGCCAGTATCATAGCCATGACTGAGATGCAGATGGGACTGTATGAGCTCGAATCGGTGAAGCACCTCGGTGTGGTGGAAATCGACGCCGGGCGCATAGTCAGGATCCACGAAAAAGTGGACGACCCACCCTCGCACCTTATAAATGCCGGGGTTTACCTCTTGACCGAAGAAATTTTCGGCGCCATCGAAAGGACTCCAATATCAAGCCGCGGTGAATATGAACTGACGGCTTCCCTCCAGTTGCTCATAGATGAAGGCCATCCGCTTTATGCGCGGAAGCTGAGTTACTGGGAGGATATCAGCTATCCCTGGCAATTGCTGGACATCAACGCAAGGCTTCTGGAGAAAAACACCGACGAGCGAAGGGGGACCATCGAAGATGGCGTGCGGACCAGGGGGAAACTTTCAGTTGGTGAAGGGACGCTGATCAAGTCCGGAGCTTATATAGAGGGGCCGGTGCTCATCGGTCGCCAGTGCATAATAGGACCGAATTGTTTCATCAGGGGGAGCACTTCCATAGGCGACGGTTGCCATGTGGGGGCGGCGGTGGAGATCAAGAATTCCATTGTTATGAACAATTCCAATGTCCCGCACCTGAACTATGTCGGCGACAGCATCATCGGCGAAGGCTGCAATCTTGGAGCCGGGACCAAGATCGCCAATCTGCGCCTGGACAAGGGAACTATCTCGGTAAAAGGTATTGATACCGGAAGGCGTAAGCTCGGCGCGATCATCGGCGATAACGTTCAAACGGGAATAAACAGCAGCATCAACCTGGGTTCGATGATCGGAAACGACAGTGTTATCGGTCCTGGCGTCCTGGCTGCGGGCGTCATCCCACCCTATTCACAGCTCCTGCCGCAGAAGACCAGGCCGCGGTCTTGAATCTTGAATCTTAAATCTTAGATCGTTCGTATCCGTCGGGATGTGTACGGCGCCACTCCCACGCTGTCCGCACCATCGGCTCCAATCCCGGGTAGTCCGGCTCCCAACCTAGTTCTTTCCTTATCTTCGCCGCGCTGGCCACCAGCACCGCAGGATCGCCCACCCGTCGCGACTTTACCTCGACAGGAAAAGAGATGCCGGTAACTTTCCGGCACATATCCAGGACTTCTCTTACCGAAAAACCGTCGCCGTTGCCGATGTTATAGGCCGAAGAGCCGATGCTATCGATGTGCCGCAGCGCCAGGACGTGGGCCCGGGCAATATCCAGGACGTGAATGTAGTCCCGCACACAGGTGCCATCCTTCGTAGGGTAATCCTGTCCGAACAAGGTAAACGCTCGGCTCTTTCCCAGCGCCGCCCGGAAAATATTTGGAATAAGGTGGGTTTCCGGATCATGGTCCTCGCCATAGCGCGGGCTGGCGCCCGCAGCATTGAAGTATCGCAACGAAATGTGCTTCAAGCCGTGGGCCTGCCCGAACCACTTCAGGACCCGTTCGAACATGAGTTTCGACTCACCGTAGGCATTCACCGGCAACGTCATATTTTCTTCAGAAATAGGCACAACCTGCGGCTCCCCGTAGGTTGCCGCGCTGGAGGAAAAAATCAAGCGTTTCACCCCGTGCCTTACCATTGCCTCTAAAAGCGTTATCCCGTGGGTGACATTGTTCCGGAAATATCTTCCGGGGTCGGTCATCGAAAGCTCGACCAGCGAACTAGCGGCCAGGTGCACTACCGCATTGATCCGGTGGGAAGCGAACAGGTTGTTCAAGACGACCTCATCGCCGGCATCGCCATGGACAAAGGTAGCTTCCGGCATCACCGCCGCGCGGTGGCCTTCGGTCAGATTATCCAGGGCCACTACTGAGACGCCTTGCCCTACCAGTTCCTCGGTTACTACGCTGCCTATGTACCCCGCCGCACCGGTTACCAGTACGTTCATAGGGCGAGTTTAGCATACCGAAAAGCGAAAAAACAATTGTCGTTGCGAGGAATCCCTTCGCTTGCGAAGGGAGACGAAGCAATCCCGCCGATGGCGGTACGACAGGCTTTCCAGCCTGTCGCAGGGCACGCGCAGCATGCCGCTACGGGTTGTTGAGTCCACCCTGACGGGATTGCTTCGTCCGCCTCCGGCGGACCCGCAATGACGGCCGGGCCGATTATGTTAAAAAGCGTTTTTGAATTATAATAGTGACTTGTTTACACTCGATTCTGAATATGTCAAATTCCGGCCCAACCAGTGTTCAAGGTGCGCTGAGGCCCGGCGCCACGGTAAGCGTGGTCATTCCGGCACACAACGAAGCACCGACCATCGGCATCCTCATATCCCAAATCAAGGAAATCCTTTCTGAGTTAAGATACGAGATAATTCTGGTCGACGACGGATCAGGCGACGATACCACGAAGATTGCCCAAAGCCATGGCGCCATCGTAGTTTCTCATAAGGTTAACCGGGGAAAAGGGGCTGCCATGAAGACCGGGGCCGAAACCGCCACCGGCGAAGTCGTGGTTTTCATGGACGGAGACGGCCAGCACAGGCCAGGCGATCTGGCAAAGGTGCTGGCGCCGGTCCTGGCCGGTACCGCTGATCTGGTGATCGGATCCAGGACCCTTCCCGAATCCGAGGTCACCGTTGTGCCGGCTCGCAGAAAATGGTCCAACTGGGCTGCGTCATTCGTAATTTCCTTCATGGTCTCGGTTCTGTTACCGGTGCGCACGGGATTCAAGGTGCCACTCAGATGGACAACTATTACCGACTGCACCAGCGGCTTCCGGGCGGTGCGCAAAGATAAATGGCAACAACTCAGCCTGGTTTCCAATGGATTTGAAATCGAAACCGAAATAATTCTGGAGGCCGCGAGAAATCGCCTTGTGATCAAAGAATCCCCGATTAGCTGCTCCTGGAAAGGGAGGTTATCTCACCTGAACATCCTCAGGGACGGGATCAGGACGATGAAGCTGCTCCTGGGGAAACTGGCCCGCAGTTAACATGAAGATTGCCATTTGTCTGGGTACGCGTCCCGAGATAATCAAGATGGCGCCGGTCATCAAGCTTCTCGAAAGAGAAGGTCGCGACTACTTCATCCTTCACACCGGGCAGCATTAC
>CAZFEA010000072.1:3069-11696 GCA_964518085.1 uncultured Dehalococcoidia bacterium | reverse complement strand
GTGGGACGGAATCGAAAACTGCATCGAACTTGCCAGGGCGCTGAATAGTGTTTAGGCAACTCCTGGCAAGAATAGCCCGGTCGCTGAGGGCACAAAGTATTTCCTACATGGTCATCGGTGGCCAGGCCCTGCTGTTATATGGCGAGCCCAGGATGACCCGGTGGCTCAAGTTCGATGAAGCGCTGGCACGGGACTCAAGCCACAGGTTTGAGGAACTTCGGAGGCAACTTGCCAAGAAGAAATGACGCGATCGTCACATTGACAAGATCACGCTCCGGGGAGTGGTACAATTAGGCACGTTGGTCCGCGCGGCCAACAAATAAGCACAGGGGATAGTTGCTTGATCAGGGACAGATTGCCCTGCTCCTGCCGTATTGGCCCGTAAAGAAGGCACCGCCACAGCAAAGACGAATATGCCGACAAGACAAGACGTACCCATTAACCCCCGGATATTGCGGTGGGCGCGGGAGCAGGCCAGTTTCAGCCCGGAACAGGCGGCTGACCGCGCCGGCATCAGAGAGTTGAAGGCCAAAGGCTTGACCGGCGGCGAACGGCTGGCGACATGGGAAAGCGGCAAAGACAGCCCTACACTGAATGATCTGGAGGCCATCGCCAGAGCTTACCGGCGACCGCTCCTTACCTTCTTCTTACCTGAGCCTCCGCAGGTAGAAACCCGCCTGCAGGACTTCCGTACCGTTGGCGACAGACCTGCGGACAAGTCCACCCCGGAGTTTGCCGCTTTCAGACGGCAGATAGAGGCCCTCCAGAAAGAGGTGCGCACGCTGATCGCGGAGGAGGGGGGCAACCCCCTTGATTTCATCGGCAGCGCCACCACGAACACGCGTCCCCTGGAAATCGCCCAGGCGATCAGAAACACGCTCGAGTTTACTCTTGCCAACCAGCAACAGGTCCATAGCCCCGAGGAGCTGTTCCACGTTCTTCGCGAAAAGGCAGGTGATGCCGGCATCTTTACCCTGTGTAGGGCGGACCTGGGTAGCTGGCATTCCAAGATCTCCGTGGCGGAGTTCCGAGGGCTGGTAATCAGCGATGCGATCGCCCCCTTCATCGTGATTAATCCGAATGATGCCAGGACCGCCCTGGTTTTTACGCTGATCCATGAAATGGCTCACCTTTGGCTGGGAGAGTCCGGCATCTCCAACATTGCCACTCTGACGGCCGACACGTCCGGGTATCAGGAAAGGGAAATTTTCTGCAACCAGGTGGCGGCTGAATTTCTGGTCCCAGGCGCCACATTCCTCAGCGAGCTTCGCGCGCTGGGAGATATGGAGATGGAACGAAAGATCCAGTTGCTCGCCGGCATTTTCAAGGTAAGCCGCATAGTAATATCCCGCCGCCTCCTGGACTTCAAGCGGATTACCAGTAAGGTTTATTGGGACCTCTATAATCAATGGAGGGACGAGGCACACAGGGAGCGCGAAACCCGAAAGCAGAGAGAGGGCGGTCCCGGCTACTTTGTGCTCACCAGGAGCAAGCTGGGTAGCAAACTCTTAAACAAAGTTATCGGTGCGGCTTATGATGGGCGGCTATCTTATAGCGCCGCAGCCAGGATGCTTGGCGTGAGGATAGATTATTTTAGCAGGCTTTACGGGGAATGATCGAGGCGCCGTGTACCTTTTTGATGCCGACTCCCTGATCCTGGCCAACCGGCACGATTTCCCGCTGGACAAGGACCCCGGCACGTTCTGGCAATTCCTTGAACGCATGGGCCAACAGGGTGAGGCCGGCGTGCCAGAGGCGGTTCTTGATGAGATCACTCGTGGCGTTGACAGTCTTTCGACATGGCTTAAGGCACGGAAAAACCTGTTCTTCATCCCGACCGGCGGCGCTTTGCCGCGCATCCGGGAAGTGCTTGCTGCCTATGGCCCGGTCACGGATGTCGATCTGGAGCAACTGCACGCCGACCCCTATTTGATCGCCCATGCCCTGGCTTTAGCCGCAACAGTTGTAACGAATGAAGCCAGTCAACCGGCGATAACCGATCCCTTTCGGAGGAAGATCCCCGACATTTGCGCTCGCCTTGGTGTACGTTGTCTCAGGTATCCCCGGTTTTTGTGGGAGGTCAGGTCTTAGTCCCCGGGCCCGCTTGCATTGATCCGGTTGGGATGTCCGTGGCGGGATTGCTTCGCTACGCTCCCAAAGACAGTAAGCATCGAGACTGCGCCGGCATGCCGCATAACATGGCTGCTCCCTACGGCTGTGGTATAATGTGCCTATTCGCAATGTCTCCGGCAGCCCGGCGAAAGCGCACCCGTCGCAAAGCTGCGCCCCGGCGGGGCGAACCACTTACGATTCAAGATTTAAGACTTAAGATTCAAGAGGGAACGCGAGAATCTTGGATTTTGGTCTTCAATCTTAGAGCGCTAATAGAGAGGAAAACCAGACCATGTCAAGAGAAGTAGCCATCGTGGCCGCCGGGCAGAGCGCCTTCGTCCGCGGCAGCGGCATGGCGGTGCGCGAACAGTGCTTCGAAGCCTTCAGTGAGGCCATGGCAGAGTTGAAAATCGGGGCCAGGGACATCGATGGGTCGATCATCTGCTCCGCCCCGGAATATGACAAGCAGCGCAGCCCCTCGGGCGTTATTGCCGAGCACCTCAACCTGGTGCCCGGTCCCACCATGTACGTCGAGACGGTCTGCTCTTCCAGCACCACCGGCCTGCGGGTGGGCTACTCCCTGATCAAGTCCGGTTTGCACCGGGTGGTGGCCGTGATCGGCTTCCAGAAAATGTCCGAGCTCTCCTCCCGGGACGCCGCCGAGCGGATGGGCCGCGGCGGCGACATCATCTGGGAATCGCCCTTCGGTCTCACCATGCCCGCCGGCTATGCCATGTATGCCCGGGCCCACATGGCCGCCTACGGCACCACCGAAGAACAGATGTCAAAGGTCAGGGTCAAGAATTCCTCTTACGGGTCGTTGAACACCAAGGCGGTTTACCGCAAGGTGCTCACCCTGGAGGAGTGCATGAAGGCGGAGCCGGTAACCACCCCGTTCAAACGGTTCGATTGCTGCGCCAATGCCGACGGCGCGTCGTGCATCATACTGGCCGGCAAAGAGGCGGCAAATAAGTTGACCGACAAGCCGGTATGGCTCCTCGGGCTCGGCGCGGCCACCGATACCACCACCATGAGCGGGCGCAAGGACCTGACCGGCCTCAGCAGCGCCCGGGAAGCGGCCAAACAGGCCTACCACATGGCCGGACTCGGCCCGGAAGACATCAATGTTGCCGAAGTCCACGACTGCTTTACTATTTCCGAGATACTGGCCTACGAGGACCTGGGTTTCGCCAAACCGGGTGAGGGCGCCAGGCTCATCGACGAAAAGCAGACCTACGTAGGAGGCAAAATACCGGTCAACGTGGACGGCGGCCTCCTTTCCAAGGGCCATCCCATCGGCGCCACCGGCGGCTCCCAGCTCCGCACCATCTTCAGGCAGCTCCGGGGTGAAGCCGGCGACATCCAGGTCAAAGATGCCAGAGTCGGTCTGGTGCATAACATCGGGGGCGTTGGAATTTACGGCAATGTTATTATCCTGGGGAGATAACCACCATGGGTTTTGAGAAATTTGGCACCGTCAGCTTCACCGCCGAGACCAAAGCCGCTGATTTCATCAGCTTCCTGGAAAAAGGGAAGCTGGAAGCCACCAGGTGCAAAAAATGCGGCAGGGTATATTTCCCTCCCCGGGTCCAGTGCGCCGACGATCTCACCAGCGACATGGAGTGGGTCGACCTGTCCGAGCCGGGCAAGTTGCTTACCTTCACCACGGTGCATTACGGGCCAACCGGGTTTGAGAATGACGCGCCCTATACCCTGGCAGTAGTGGAGATGAAGAATGGCTCCCGGGTTTTCGGACGGCTGGACAAGGCCATTCCGGTGGCAGAGGTCAAGGTCGGAATGGCACTCAGTGCCCAGCCGGTCAAGCTGGCCGATGATAAGATTGCCTATCACTTTGTCAAAGCGTAGGGGCAGACCCCGGTGTCTGCCCGCGGGAGAACCCACAGGTTCGCCCCTGCGCCGCCTGGCGCGGTGACCACGCCGCCAGTTGGTTGGAGGCCATATGGACAAGTCCTCACTACATAAAATATTGATTCCCATTCTTCTCCTGGCGCTGCTCAGCGCGTGCACCCTGCCCAATATTGAATTCGTAACTCCTGCTCCCCAGCAAACCCCACAGCCTCCCGATTCATCGCCGGCGCCCACGGCGCCGCCCGATGTCGAAGTGAAGATTTCGCCCGCGGCCAGGCCGCCGGCGCCCATTGTCGGTCTACCCTCGATCACCGACGTTGCCGAAAAGATACGGCCTTCGGTGGTGGCCGTGTCCATCGAGGCCACCGGCCTGAATATCTTTCTTCAGCCGGTTCCCCAGCAGGGAGCGGGGACCGGCGTCATTGTTGACGCCAACGGCTACATTGTCACCAACAACCACGTCGTTGAAGATGCCAGGTCCATCAAGGTTACCCTGGCTGATGGCCAGACGCTGGATGCCCGGCTGGTCGGCAGGGACCGGCTTTCCGATATCTCGGTGATCAAGATCGAAACCGATAACAAGATCACCGCCGCCGAACTTGGCGACGCTTCCAGGTTGCGCGTCGGCGACTGGGTGGTGGCCATAGGCAACGCCCTTGCCCTGGAGGGGGGACCGACGGTCACCGCCGGGGTGGTGAGCTATATCGGCAGGTCGATCCAGACCCAGACCGGGGAGGTTCTTTACGATCTCATCCAGACCGATGCCGCCATCAACCCGGGCAATAGCGGCGGCCCCTTGGTCAACCTTGCCGGCCAGGTGGTGGGGATCAACACCGCCATCGTGGGCGGCGCCCAGAATATCGGGTTCTCCATCAGCATGACTACCGCTTTGCCCATTATCCAGCAGTTGATCAACGAAGGCCGGGTGATACGCCCCTGGCTGGGGGTGGAACTGCTCACGGTCACCCGCTCGGTGGCGGCTCAAAACAACCTTTCGGTAAACCAGGGGGTCCTCCTGGTAAGGGTGGTGTCCGGCAGCCCGGCAGACAGGGGAGGCCTGAGGGCCGGCGACGTGATCACCACCATGGCCGGGCAAAACGTCAAGAATGCCAGCGAGTTGCGCCGGGTGATTCAGGCCCAGAAAATAGGCGCCGCTGTTGACATGGTCTATGTGCGTGGGCGCGGCGCTCCCACCACAGCCACGATTACCCTGGGCGCCACGCCGCCGGGATAGGATGCGTGAGCGCAGGCGTAGGGGCGACGCCAACGGGAGGCGGCGCGGTTGGGCGGGGGCGGCTCGCCCGCCGGCGCTTCACCCTCACCCCTTCGGCTTCGCTCAGGGCAGGCTCTGACCCTCTCCCGTCAAGGGAGAGGGCAACTGTACGGTTGGTGGGTTCGCGCGCCCACCGCCACGCCCCAGCCACCACCCTCGCGCGCTTAACCCACCCTACTTCAATGAAGACAGAAAGGCGCCGATATTGTCCAGGTCGGCATCGCTAAGCATGGTGGTGTTCATGGCCGGCATCCCGCCCCTGCCCTTTCTGACCACGTCCTTCATTGACGCGGCATTCCTACCCTTCAAAGCCGGGGCAAAGCCGCCGGCGCCATCAGGGCCGTGGCACATGGCACACCGGGCGGCATAGGCGGTCTTGCCTTTGGCCGCATCACCACCGCCGGAAGCTGGCGGGGACACCGGGGCTGCGGCGGTGGTGGCTGAGGGTGGCCTGGGAGTGGCCGTCGCCGGCGGCGGTTTGACCGCCGGGGTGGTGGGCTGGGGCGCCTCGACTGTTGGAGTGCCCGCGGCAGGCGCCGGCGTCCGGGTTGACACCGGCGCGGTTGGCGTAGCCTGGACCACCACCACTGGAGGAGTGGCGGTAGCGGGAGGCGGGCTGGTAGCGGCCGGCGGACTGGGAGAGGCCGCCGGTTTGGTTCCTGCCGGCGGCGGGGCCGCCACCGCCGGTCCTCCGGCGGGCTTGAGATGGACGATTGCCTGCTCAACGAGCGGCTGGTCCCAGTTCATAAGGAAAGTCACGATTTCACCGATTTCGAATTTCTTGAGCGATCCCCCCTCCTGGTCGCCAAAGGCGGGCATGGGTGTGCCCGGAATTCCCCTGGATATGATTTTTGCCAGCCCGGTCTGGTTGATTTGAGTCTGGCTTAAGTTCTTCCCCGGTATGTTATCACCGGTCTTCCCATGGCATGCCGCGCAGTGGGTAACAAAAAACTCGGCGCCGCGAGCCATTTCATCCCGTTTGATCCGGGCAACTGCCGCTTCCTGCCTCGCCGGTTCCTTCGCCGCGTATACGGGAATGAAGACAGCGATGGCCAGGAGCATTATGACACATATCGTGATTTTCTTATTTAAGTCAGCCACGGCTATACCTTCGTTACCTGAGATGGGTCAAAAGTCTGCCTCAGGAGGAGCTTCCCGGTATCGACCATAATCTTTCCTCCTTCGATGGTAATAGGATGGAGGTCCAGGGGACGCGGCGGCGGCCCGCCGGTCACCCGCCCGTAGCGGTCGTAAATGCCGGAGTGGCAGGGACAATTGAAACGTCCCGTGGGGGCGATGGTGTCCTCGCTCTTCTCACTGGCCTGCCACGGCACCACACAGCCCAGGTGGGTACACTTGCGGTTCAGCGCCAGCAAACCGTTCTCCACCCGGGACAGGTAAAAATGGGCCTCGGGAAAATACTTGATTGTGCCGACCTTATAGTCGCCGACGTTTCCCGCCTCAATGACGCTTCCCACCCCACCGGCTTTGGCCTTTGGCCACAGCGAGATGATGGTGGCGGCGATACCCTCAAGCGTTACAATAAAAAGGCCCCCCCAAAGGCTGAGCCTGAGAAAATTCCGGCGGGTAATGCCCTCTGAAGGTGTACTTTCGTGGTTTTGGTTTGTCATTGCCATGCCTCCTTGGTTAGAAAGTAAGGCCGCCGTGTGGGAGGTTCCACACCGGCGTCAGGTGCAGGCCGATTCCCCGGAAGAACTGCCCGCTGATAGTCAATACGATGTAGGTAGTGGCAAAGGCGGTGAAATAGGACAGGGCGATTTCACGCCCGTTGGGACGCCAGCTTCTGATGCCGGCATATAAAATGGCCATTAGCCCCAGCATCGTGCCTATGGGTATGATCCATTCCGGCAATATCTGGGGCGTGGGCACTACGGCCCGGACACCTACGTATTCATCGAACAGGATCAGGCCCACCAGGGCCAGCGTGGTATAAGCCACAGTCCACAGGCAGATTTTCCGGCCCTTGTGCGAGGCGAACCATATGCCGACATCCTCCCTGCGGCGCTCGAAATAGGGCACCGCCATCAAGACCAGCATTACCAGCATCGGTATTATGATTCCGGATAGTGTCGGACTCATGTGCAGCAGTATCTCCTGCAGACTGGAGAAGTACCACGGAGCTTTGGCCGGGTTCTCGGTTACATCCGGGTTGGCCCATGCCCGGAGAGGGGCATTGGCTACGAGCGAGATGACTATCAGAAACACGCTGGTGCTCAATATGGCCAGCAGTTCCATGACCAGAAGGTTGGGCCAGGCAAACACGGTATTGTCCGGAGTTTTCTCAACCATCCGGCTGGGTCGCTTTACCAGCGCCATAAGGCCATAGGTCTTTTCGGGCTGTTTGGGAATGATTTCGGTGCGTTCGCCGCTTCCGAAAGGAGGGGTTTGCCGCACGTCTGCCGCGGGCGACGGCGGCGCGGCCCTTTCGCCTTCGGGGGCCGACACCCCCCCGTCTTTTCTAATCCGCCACAAATGTATTCCGATCAAGATCGTCATGGCAAAGGGCAGCAAGAAGATATGCAAACCGTAAAAGCGCTGCAGGGCTGCCTGCCCGACGTCAACGCCGCCGAGCAAGAAGATCCTGGCCTGGTCTCCAATTATCGGGGTATAGCCGGCGATATTGGTGGCCACGGTAATAGCCCAGTAGGCAAGCTGGTCGTAGGGCAGCAAATAGCCGCTAAAGCTGAGGAGTAGGGTGACGAACCATAGCAGGACACCCACCACCCAGTTCATTTCCCGGGGATGTTTGTATCCGCCGGTGAAAAATACCCGGCACATGTGCAGAAAGACCAGCAGGACCATCAGGTGAGCGCCCCACCGGTGCAGGTTGCGAAGCATCATGCCGAAGGGGACTGTTGTCTCCATGGCCTGCATGTCTAAATAGGCATGTTCTACCGATGGCACGTAGAGGAACATCAGTATTCCGCCGGTAACTGTCAGCAAGAAGAAGAGAAAGGCTGAGATCACCCCCAGTCCATAGGTATAGGTGATCTTCAGGGTATGTTTTTGCACCTTGACCGGATGAATGTGCAAGAAGAAGGTGTTAAACATGACCAGGGCCCGGTTCTCGTTCGTATCCGGATAGCCCTGCCTGAACATCGAACGCCATGGGGCGCTGGTCCGTATCCTGTCGATGACGGATAGCTTTCTTTCAGGTCCATGTTCAGTTCTGTCAATTGCGCTCATGATCGTCCTTCTCTATTTCTAGTCCCCTTTCTTTGAGGGGCAGAGGCGTCCCCTCTCCCTTGACGGGAGAGGGTCAGGGTGAGGGTGAATTCCCTTCCGCAACGGGAGAGGAGATAGGTCTATTCATCGTTGGTGAGGACTTCTTCGAACCAGAAGGCTTCCATGG
>CAZFEA010000072.1:0-3059 GCA_964518085.1 uncultured Dehalococcoidia bacterium | reverse complement strand
GATGCACTGCGTTTCATCCTTGATCAAGGCCGTAACCTGACCGAGGCCGTTATTGGTCCCGGACTGCTGAGACGTCTCAGTTTCCAATTTGCCCCGGACTACGGCCTTCAGGGTGTCATTTCCTTCGAGAGATTCCACCGGCACCAGCCTGTAGCAGTTTCTGGGACAAATATCGGCGCAGCCCCCGCACAATATGCACAGGTCGCTGTTGAAAACCGTCTGGATATGGCATTTCAGGCACCGATGCGCCTGTTCGTAGGCTGTTTCCCTATCGAACACCATTTCCACTTCCGAAATCCCGGTCCGGCGGTCCAGCGAGATTTTCGGTGGGGTCATCCGGGGAGACTTGATGTATTGGATCTGTGGCAAATAGCTCAACGGCACTTCAACCATCCACCCCCTCCGGGTTATTGCGGTCTTCCCCTTGCGCAGGTAGTTGTTGATGCCCCTGGCGGCCCGGTGGCCGTCGGCAACAGCTTCGATAATGGTCCGTGGCCCAAAAACAACATCCCCTCCGGCGAATACCCCCGGGGCGGTAGTAGACAGGGTTTCCTGGTCGGCCACGATGGTGTTCTGCCGGGTGGTTTTTATTCCATCTTCGGGTCTTATGAAAGTCAGATCGCTCTGCTGCCCGACAGCCATGATCAGGGAACTGCATTCGATAATGACCTCTGAACCGGGCACCGGCACCAGCGTCCGCTTGCCTTTATCGTCATAGACCGATCTGGTGGTCATGGTCTCCAGGCCAATCACTTTGCCCTCGCTGTTGCCAACCACCCGCTTGGGCATGATTCCGGTGGCCAGGGCAATGCCTTCCTCTAACGCCCCTTCAAGTTCTTCTGCCGAGGCGCGCATCTCTTCCCGGGCGCCCCGGTATACTATGTGTACATCTCTCACACCCAGGCGCAGGGCATGGCGGGCTGCATCCACCGCGGTCACCAGGTTGCCGGTAACCAGTTGATCGAACACCTCGCCCAGCCTGGCGGCCAGGCGCGCCGCGTCCACCGCCACGTCGCCGCCACCAATGACCACGACCTTATCGCCCAGTTTGGTCCGGTAACCCAGGTTGATGTTGAGCAGAAAATCCACGGCGGCGATGACTCCATCCAGGTGGGCGCCATCGATCTCCATGCTCCGGTCCTTATGGGCGCCGATGCCAAGGAAGACCGCCTGAAAGCCCTGCTGGCGCAGGTCGGCTAGCTGGAAGTCATGCCCCAGCCGGCTGTTCAGCTTCAGTTCGATACCCAGGTCCAGGATTTCGCCGATCTCAAGCTTGAGAAGATCGCGGGGTAGCCGGTATTCCGGAACACCGAGCAGGGCCATGCCTCCAGGGTAAGGCGCCGACTCAAAAATAGTGACCTTATAGCCCAGGATGGCCAGGTCATGAGCCGCGGTCAACCCCGCCGGGCCGGCCCCTATCACCGCCACCGGGGCGCCGGGCTTCGCCCTGGCTGTCCCGCCAAAGCCGTCTCTGGACAACTGGCTGTAACTCTGTATGGTCGCGGTGTTCAGCGGCGCTTCCTTGGGCAGTAGCCCCATTCCTATCTTGAGGCCCTTTCCCCGGGCCGAAGGGATGTGGCTCTTGGCCTCGACGCCGTACGGTTCGCACAAGAACCTCTTGAGCGCCCGAATAGTTATCGGAGAGTCGACCTTCCCGCGCCGGCAGGCCTTTTCGCAGTGAGCGGCGCATACCCGCCCGCAGGTCGAGGCCAGGGGATTGGGCTCCCGGGCCCTGATGTACCCCGCCGGATAGTCAGTTTCAACAATAGCATTAACATAGCCCCTGGCGTCGGTCCGCACCGGACAGGCCGTCTGGCACGGTATCTGCTTCTGGTAATAGTCAAAATCAACCACCTCGACGTGATACTTTGAGTTTGGGCCATTATTCATCGCCGGTTTTAACCAGTCCTTTCTTCATGGCAAAGAAAGCTGCCTGAGAGCGGCTCTGCACGTGGAGTTTTGCCAGGATGTTTCGCAAATGGTTCTTCACCGTGTTTTCACTGATCTGGAGAGTCTCGGCTATCTGGTGGTTGCCCGCCCCTTTGGCCACCAGGCGCAGCACCGTCTGCTCCCGGAGGGTCAGGTTGGCCGTTGGGTCTGAGGCCATAGCGCTCTGCTGAGACAGCTTCTGGAACTCTTCCAGTATTTTCCCGGCCATGCGCCGGGAAATGGGGGCCTCTCCTCGCGACATGCCCCGGATGGACTCCAGGAGCTCTTCCATGCCGATATTCTTAAGCAGGTATCCCTGGGCGCCGGCCTTTATGGCCTCAAGCAGGTTTTCGTTTTCGTCATGCACCGTGAGAATGACTATCTTGACGTAAGGTGACTCGCCCTTGATCGTCCGCGTGGCCTCGAGACCGTTTACCTCGGGCATGCCGAGGTCCATGAGAATCAAATCCGGCATAAATTGACGCGCTTTCTGAATGGCATCGAGGCCGTTGTGCGCCTGGGCAACCACCTCGATATCTTTCTGGGCCGACAGCAACCCTGCCAGGCCTTCGCGGAACAATTTATGGTCGTCCGCCAGAAGGACCTTTAGCCGCTCCATACTCTTTCCCTTGAACTACTAGCTGTCCACTCTCTAATTGCTCTTCATGGCATGAATGAAAACGTTGTCTCACAGGCGAGGACGCCTGTGGTACCGGTTATTCTGGAGAAATAGGCGGGGATCCGCCAGAGGCGGACGGGACCGATTATTCTGAGGAACAGACATAGCCTAATCAACAAGGAGGAGTTTAGCACAACACGCGGCATTAGTCTGGACTAGTTAGAACTAAAATAGGACTATCCACGAGCGGGGAAGGCAGGCTGAATAACTAGTCATAATGACTATTGCCCCGGTTTCGATAGAGGAGCCAACGTAGGGGAAGCCCTGCGTGTTCGCCCCTTCACCCTCACCCCTTCGGCTTCGCTCAGGGCAAGCTCTGACCCTCTCCCGTCGAGGGAGAGGGAACTGGCTCAGGGCTTGATGATGCCTTTTTTGACGGCGTAAAAGGCGGCCTGGTAGCGGCTCTGCAGATGAAGCTTGGCCAGGATGTTGCGCAGGTGATTCTTGACCG
>CAZFEA010000071.1:0-11718 GCA_964518085.1 uncultured Dehalococcoidia bacterium | reverse complement strand
AAAGGGGGAGGTAGACTGGGCCTCCTCGTGATGATAGGCCATTTTCATCCTTCATGGCGCTCGCTCGCGAGCATGGAGGATTCATGCGCGGTTAATTACCTGATGCCAAAGCTGATCAAATCGAGTTTGGTATAGGTGAACAGCTTGGGATATCCGGAGGGGTAGGCCCGGAACTGGTAGAGAGTATACTCTTTTTCATATTCGGTAGTGGCGGCAATGCCGTCGACCGGAATGATAATCCGGTAGTGATATTCGGTCACCGCATGGCTCGCAGTATAGAGCAGCGCCATATTGGCCTTGTGACCGACCATCAGCAGGGCTTCGACCCCGTAGAGCTCCAGCAGCGTCCGCAACTGCCCGCCCTGGAACTTGTCGAAGGTCTGAGGGAAAAAAACCGGCTCGCACGGCCTGCGGTTGAAGCCGGAATAGACCCTGCCGTGGGGCTTCCCCTTCGAGGGACTGGGCAGGGTAAACACAGTCAGAATGCCGGCGGCCCGGGCCTTTTCCAACAGCCGGGTAATCCCTGGTATCAGCGGAGCGGCAAAATACTCGGGGTCTTCCATGAGCTGCCAGCATTCCAAGAAGATAAGGGCGGTCTTCTCGGTATCGATGATTACCGGTTGGGGCTCGATGGGCTTGATCTCGGGTGCCGTCGGGTCTTTCATGAAGCGTTACTCCTCTTTAGGCCGCATATTGGAGTAAGTATATGCAAGGCCGGAAGGCGATGTCAACGGTCCTGCCTGGCGTTGCCGGGCTATTCGACGGGAATCATCGAATTGCTTGCCCCGACGCCATTGGCGCCGCTATAATGGGACCATGGACACCCGAGTTGGAATGGTTCGAAACAGAAGAGTCAAGGAAATCCTGTCCAGAGCAGTTGAGCGAATCGTCAAAGAGTACAATCCAGAGAAGGTAATTCTCTACGGATCTTATGCTTACGGCAAACCCTCTTCGGACAGCGATATCGACTTGCTCATCGTCAAAGACACAGACAAACGGCGAACGGACCGGTTCATCGAGGTAAGCCGGATCATATACGAGCACGGAAACCACATCTCGATCTCGCCAATTATTTACACCCCTGAAGAGATCGAGGAGCGTCTGGCCATTGGTGATGATTTCATAACGGACATCCTGTCAAAGGGCAAACTCATCTATGCTCGATAGAAAAAGGCTAGCTGAGGAATGGACTACCCGCGGGCAGCATGACCTCGAAACCGCTGTACTCGCATTTGCTGCAAATGCTCTTACACGCTCCTGCGCTCTAAGTGCTATAATCCCATAGCTCACCCCTGCCGGGCCCCTGTCCCAGTGCGGCAATGCTATTCCTGGAGTACGCTCTATGAACTTCATGATCGGAATCGACGTTGGCGGCACCTTCACCGATGGCGTGGTGGTCTCCTCGGATGGAGGCATCCGCCTATTCAAGACACCCACCACGCCGGCTAACCCCTCGGAAGGGTTCTTGAACTGCATCGCCAAAGCTGCCAAAAGCTACGAACTATCCGTTAAGGATTTCCTGGGCAAAACAACCAAGTTGACCTATGGCACTACCATGGTGACCAACCTGCTGCTCCAGGGCAAGAGCTCCAAAGTGGGAGTGCTCACTACCAAGGGCTTCCGGGATACCCTGCCCATTGCCCGGATCGGGAGGGAATACCTGGATGTCGACCTGCAGGTAGAAAGACCCGCCCCTTTGACGCCCCGGAGCCTGATAGAAGAGGTCGTCGAGCGCATTGATTACAAGGGAAGCATCATCACGCCACTGAATGAAGACAGCGTGCGCGCCGCCATCAGGCGGCTGCGGGACAAGAAAGTCGAGGCCATAGCCGTATGCCTGCTCTGGTCATTCAAAAACCCGGTGCATGAAAAACGGATACTGGAAATAATAAAGCAGGACTTTCCCGAAGCCTCGGTCTGTCTCTCCAGCGATATCGCTCCCCTCATCGGCGAATACGAAAGGTCAGCGACGGCTACCCTCAATGCCAGCCTCGTTCCTCCGGTAAAGGCAAGGCTGACTGAGCTGAGCCGGGACCTGGGTGACGCCGGTCTCCAATGTCCTTTGCTCATGATGCAGTCCATCGGCGGAGTGGTCCCCTCGGACGATGCCGCTTTCAAGCCGGTGACCCTGATAAACTCCGGGCCGACGGGCGGGGTCATCGCCAGCAAGTATTTGAGCGACCTGCTGGGCACGCCAAACCTGATCAACGTGGACATGGGAGGCACCTCGTTTGACGTCAGTCTGCTTGCCGACGGGCAGTATTCCAGCAGCCTGGTCTCACGAATTAACGGGCACAATATTTTCGTTCCCCAGGTCGACGTGTACTCCATAGGCGCCGGCGGCGGCAGCATAGCCTGGCTTGATATGGGAAAGCGATTGAAAGTCGGCCCGGTGAGCGCCCAGGCGGTCCCGGGTCCAGCGTGCTACGGAAAAGGCGGCGACCAGCCAACAGTGACCGATGCCGATGTGGTACTGGGTAGGGTTAATCCGGACAACTTCCTTGGCGGCGAGATGAAACTGGACGCAGCGAAGGCCAGGAATGCAATATTGACCAGGGTCGCTGGACCCCTGGGCATGTCGCTACTTGAAGCCGCTGCCGGAATCTGCCAGATCGTGGACGCCAACATGTCCGACGCCATACGAGTAGAGACGGTGCAAAAGGGCTACGACCCCAGGGACTATACGCTGGTGGCCTTCGGTGGAGGCGGAGGGGTACATGCCTCTGCCCTGGCGCGGGAATTAGGTATAAAGCGCATTATTGTCTCTCCGCTGGCCACGGCGCAATCGGCCTTCGGAGTGGTAGCTTCGGATATCGTTCATAACCTTACCATCACCGACATAATGGAGATCGACGACCCTGCCAGGATAAACAGGGTTTACCGGGAGCTTGAACAGCGAGGCCATGCCATGCTGAGGAAAGAAGGACTGGCCCAGGAAAACATGGTGATGGCCAGGTTCGCCGATATCAGGTATCGCGGCCAGGCGCACGAGGTCACCATCCAGGTGCCTTCGAAAGAGCTGGCCGCCGCTGATCTCGAAGAACTATCCAACCGCTTTGAACAAAAATACGTCTCCCTTTTCGGGCCGGGCACGGCCTTCAGGGAGGCCGGCCTGGAGATCGTCACCCTCCGCGTTGATGCCATTGGCAAGACGGCAAGGCCCTCACTGCCCAAAAGTGCAGCCAGCGGGCCGAATTCTTGCAATGCCCTCAGGGACCGGAGGGAAGTCTACTTTGAAGGCGACAAAGGATTCCTTACGGCGGATGTTTATCAAGGAGAAAAACTTGAGCCGGGCAACGAGTTCCGCGGACCGGCGATCGTGGAATACAGTGGGACCACCGTGGTCGTCCACCCCGGCCAAAAGGGAATGATTGACGCCCACAAGATTCTCATTCTCGATTGGGAGGGATAAGTTGGACAGGATCGACCCCATTACCCTGGAAATTGTCCAGAACAGATTGGTGCAGGTGGGACGCGAGGCCGGCATCGCCATGGTCAGGGCCGCAGCCTCCCTGGTGGTAGTCGGGGCCAAAGATTTTGGCTTTAACATTGCCGACCACCTTGCCCGGACCGTAGTCTACTCAATATGGATGCCGCGCCACGGCACCACCCTGGCTTACATGCTGCAGTCGTGTCTTCGTAAATTCAAGACCGACCAAATATACCCGGGCGATATGTTCCTGGTGAACAACCCTCACGACGGGGCGCTGCATGTCCTGGACCTGGCCGTTATTTCTCCTGTTCATTACAAAGGCGAGATAATCGCCTGGACCGGCTGCGCCACGCATCAGCTCGACATCAGGGCAATGCGCCCCGGATTTACCCCGGATGCTACCGACTGGTACCAGGAAGGGATCATATTCCGTCCGATCAAGCTGGTGGAACGTGACCGGCTGAAGGATGATATTTTCAATTTCTTTCTGGACAACGTACGGGTGCCGCGCTATGAGGGCCTCGACCTGAAGGCACAGATCGCCGCCAACAACGTGGCCAGGGAGAAACTCATCCACCTCGCCGGCTATTACGGGGTGGAAACCCTGAAGAAATGCTACGAGGGTATCATCGAGTTTTCCGAGGCCAAGGCCAGGGAAAGAATAAGACAACTGCCTCCTGGAGAATACGAGGCCACCGAATTTCTCGACTATGAAAAACTTTACCGGCTGAAGTGCAAACTGACGGTCGAGGACGACACGCTGGTTTTTGATTTTGCCGGGACCGACAGGCAAGCCGGGAGCTTCGTTAACTCCGCCATGCCGTGTACTGTGGCCAATGTGCACAACATCATTACCTGCCTGCTCATGCCCGACATACCCGGGAATGAAGGTTGTTTTCGTCCGGTTAGCGTTATAGCGCCACAGGGCACCGTACTTAGCTGCGTGCCTCCGGCCCCCTGCAGCGGAGCTTCGACTATTGGCGGCTGGAAGGCCCAGATACTGGCACTGAAGACCCTCAGCATGGCCCTGGAAAAATCAAAACTCAACTGGCGCACCAATGCCAGTTGGGGGTCCGGATGGGTAGGGTTGACCCCTTATGGCATTGATCAACGCGGACGGCCGTACACCATGACCTTCATGTCCTCAGTGATGCAGGGAGGAGGGGCCCGGGCAAACAAAGATGGTTTTGACGTCGCCAATATTGCCGGCTCGACCAATACCTCCGTCCCCAATGTGGAAGACACCGAATATCGTTACCCGTTCCTTTTCCTGAAGCGGGGCATCGCCCGTGACTCCGGAGGGGCGGGCAAGTACCGTGGTGGCGTGTCCGGGGAACTGGTGATCAAAGTCCATGACGTTCCCGAGACTGAAATGTTCCTGGGCTATACGGGAAAAGACGCCGGCGGTGAAGGCTTTGCCGGCGGCAAGTCCGGACAGGGCACGCTGCTGAAATTGAACACCGGCGGCAATGTCAACGAGCTGCTCAAAAAGGACATACCCGAGTTCTCGGAAACCAGCGGGCCGAAGGCCGATCTTCCGCAAAAAAACCCCCCTTTCACCATGAGGCCGGACGACGTATTGTATATGCGTTGCCAGGGCGGCGGCGGTTTCGGCGATCCCGGGCAGCGAGACCCGGGAGCGGTACTTCGAGATGTGGCCGAAGGATACGTGTCCGCGCAGGCGGCCCGGGATAGTTACGGAGTAGTTATCTCGCCCAACATGGAAATTGACATCCTGGCCACGGGAGAAGTCCGAAGATCTCGCTCTTCATAACAAATCCAAATACAAAGATACGAGAAACCACGAATGAACGCGAATTAACGCGAATAGGCCTGGAGACAGAACGGTCAACGATTTCCTAATCGACGGCCAAACCAGTTTTGCATTTTGATTTGTCATTTTGATTTTTGCATTTTGATTTTTGATCTTCCCTGACGCCTGTTACCTGTTACCTGACGTAGTTCACCCTCACCCTGACCCTCTCCCATCGAGGAAGAGGGAAATAATAGAATGGCGGAGGTCAACATGAGCATCGATTCCATTTTCCGTTTTAGCATGCCCACCGAGATAATCCATGGCGTGGGGGCGCTTAAAGAGGTCGGCAGTGAGGCGAAGAAACTGGGGGCCACCCGCGTCCTGTTCCTGACGGACCAGGGGATCAAGGCCGCGGGTTCAGTGCAGCCCGCCCTGGATTCCCTCGAGGAACAGAAAATCCCGGTAACTCTTTATGATCGCTGCCCTCCTGATCCCGACACGGGCACCATCGAAGAGCTTCACCGCATTCTCAAAGAATCCGGATGCGATTGTGTTGCCGGGGCCGGCGGAGGCAGCGTTCTATGCGCAGCCAAGGGCGTGGCGCTGGTGGCGACCAACCCTGGAGACATCGGGCAGTATCGCGGAAGTGACAAATTCCGCAACCCCCTGCTGCCCTGCATCGCCATTCCCACCACCGCAGGTTCAGGTAGTGAGGTCTCCAAGAACACCATTATTACCGACCGGAAGACCCACCACAAGATGGCCATCGCCGGCTTTATGAATGCCCCCCGGATGGCGGTGCTGGACCCCCTGGTGCTGGTATCGGTGCCCCGGGGTCAGGCGGTAGCTTCGGGAGTAGACGCCTTGACCCATGCCATCGAGGCGCTGGTCGCCCGAAACAACACCAGCCCCTTGACCGACTCCCTGGCGCTATCCGCCATCGGGGATATCACCGCCAACCTCACCGCTTCAATACTGGGAAGAGACATCGAATCCCTGAGCAAGATGATGCTGGCTGCCTCTGTGGCCAACATCGCCTGCGGCAACACCGGGCTTTGCCTGTCGCACGCCATGAACGGCACCATCACTGCTACCTACAAGGCCAAAGGCTATACCCCGGTCGCCTATGGCGACATACACTGCATCTGCCTTCCGGTTACCCTCGAATTCAATTTGCCGGCCAGCGTCACCAGGTTCGCCCAGATGTCCAGGGTCATGGGCATAAAGGACACCGGCCGGACCGATTGGGAAATGGGCAAACAGGCGGTAGCCCTGGTGAGAGAAATACTGGCGACCGTTGGCGCTCCCAGGAGACTACCCTGGGGCAGCCTGCCGCATCCCGAGATCGAGGAGATGGCCAGGACAACCATCGCCAATTTCCAGGCACAGAACAATCCCAGGCGGCCGACGCAGCCGGAAATGGTCTCCCTTTTCGAGAAAGCCCTTCATGGTTGGGAGCCGTAGCGGCACGCTGCCGCGTGCTCAACCAATTCCCTCTCCCGTTATTTTCCGAGAAGTCCCTGGAATATCTCTTTTGCCTTGCCTGTCCTGATGTTTTCGTCAGCAATGGTATGGAAGTCCTCACGGCCGAAGACATACTTTTTTCCGGGCTCGCGGAGAAGACCGGGATCGAGATGGTCCTTGGGCACGTCTTCGCGCGCGCTCTCCACACCCACGGCTCTGGAGTACACAGTCTGGCCTTCCTTGGTGAGCAGCCAGTTGACGAAGACCCTGGCCGCGTTCGGATGCGCCGGCCGGTCAACAAGGGCGAACGTCCCCGCGCCGGGCTCGAGGTAGGATCCCTCTCTGGGTATGACAGACCTTATCGTTGCCCCCGCCTTGATAAACTCGCCGATGGGATCCGGCTTGGCGCCAATAACCATGGCATACTTCTCCCGAGCCACCCACTCGGTCAATAGCCGGTCATCGCGATGGATAAAAGGTTTCTGTTTGGCAAGCTCCCGCATGAAATCATAGCCCATGATGTATTGGCCCACGGCGGTGAAGAAGGATGCTGCCGTTCCCGGGATGGTAGGGTCCAACATGGCGATCCTGTCTCTCCACCTGGGGTTCAGTAAGTCGTTGTAAGAGGTCATTTCGTCGGCCTTCACCAGGCTGGTGTTAATCGCCAGGGGCCGGAAGACGTAGCCGACAAATCCCATAACCCGTCTATCCTCTTTGTCCAGAAATGGCAATCGATCCCCGTACCAGACCTTCGGATCGGTGACTTCCGGAAGCGCCAGGACCGGTCGCATCGGGGCCACCGCGCCCTGGGGGATCAAAGTGAACAAGATGGTTGTCGGGCCGGCCATGTAGACATCGGCAAAGTATAGACCTGCGGAACGCTCTTTCAGCAGTTTCTCCGCCAGTTCGGCCCCCTTGCCTGTCACCCACTCGATATCCAGGCCATGTCTATTATTGAAGGCCCTGGCAATTGCGGCCCGCGCTTCGCTGCCTCTGGTGGTATAAATTACCACCTGGCGTTCCTCCCGTGCCACCGCCAACATCCTGTCCCACTCCGATACCCGGGATTCTCCTGGTTGACCGACAGGCTGTTGATAACTTTCGGAGCTATCGGGACCCGGCCCTGGACGGGCCTGCCCACAGGCCGGCGATAACGCAAATACCACCAGGACCGATACTGCCAAAAACATCTTGGGCAACTTCATTTCAGACCTCCTGGATAATCCCTACATGATTGCAGACCATTCTTGCATTTTGATTTGTCATTTTGCATTTTACCCTTTGACTTTCTTCCCTTTTTCACCTACAACGGCCACCTTATCTCCGAGACCGGCGGGGCGACGGGCTTGATGACCGGCGCGTCCGGGATGACGGGCAGCAAAATGTGTGACGGATGCTCGCCGTCGTGGTAGACCACGTTCTCCGCGGGCAGGGGCAGCATTTCAGCATTGTAGATGGTATGCAAGTTGCCCTGGAAAACGAAATCGTCGCTGGCGATCTGAACCCAGATCCTGTGGCCCCGCCTGAAGGTATGGAAAACCGGCAGCATTTCGATCTGATACTCATGCACCCTGTTTTGCTCCGGTCGTACCGGGTTGGTGAAGGGGTGGTAGGGCTGGCCCGGTTTCGACTTTGAAGGGTCAACCTGACGGAAGGATGCCTTCAGGTGACCCTGGCTCAGCATAGTGAGGTTGCCTTCCGGCCCTATGTCACCCACTTTCACAAACCATGCCGTGTCCATTGCGCTGGTCGCGCCATAGATCACTGCTGCCAGGGGACCCCACACCGTCAGGTCTTTGTCCATCGGCGCCGAGGAGTACGCCAGGACCGGCTTCCCCGCGGCCAACTGACGGATGCAGTCAGGGGTGACATACTTATCCGGACCCTCTTTGCCCGGCGCCTGGATGCTGATAAGGCCGTAAGGCGGGGCCGTCGCCGGCCCGGCCGGGTTGGAGTGAAAATAGAACTGGCTCCAGCCGGTCCGTGCCAGCGGATATTCGTTTTCGTAACGCCACTGCTGCCTCCCGGCGTCGTAGACGATGACCTCGGGCTCGTTCATGATGCCGGTATCGATGCCTTTGAGCCAGTGGTCCAGCCAGCGCATGATGTATTCGTTGAGCGGTCTGCTTTGAATAAAGAAGACATTGGCGCGGGGTCCCGTTGGCGGGGCCACCATGAGCTTTTTTGGCGCCTGGAATCTCGGATAGGCCGCCAGTTGGCCCCGCGAGTGGACGAAGCTTCCGGCGACGGCGATGGCCAGCATGGGCGCCTTGATACTTTCGATCTTCGGCCAGGCCGACCGTTCCCAGTAATACGGGCCGTCCTCGGGGTGAGTGGCAAAGTTATAAAAGATGTTGGTCGGCGGCAGCTTGCCCTCTACCGGACCCGGCCAGAGGCATTGCCGCATGGTATCGAATCCCCAGCCGCCCAGGAACGATGAGAAGGGCATTCCGCCATGATAGCGTGAATCGCGGTAATCGTCGCTTCCGCCATCAAAAGGAACCAGGCACTTGAGGTGTGGTGGCTGCTGCGCCGCCGTCAGGTACTGGATGCGGGCGAAATAGGAGTCCCCGATCATGCCGACGTTCCCATTGCACCACGGCTGCCGCGCGATCCATTCGATCAGGTCATAGCCGTCTTGCTGCTCCTTAATGTCGTACCAGTTAAACTCCCCCTGGGAATAGCCGCTGCCACGGGAAGTGGCAATGACATGGACATAGCCTCTGGAAACAAAATACGGCGTGTCTCCCGCTTCGATAGAGTGGGATAGTATGGGCGACCATTGCTGCATCTCCTTGATGTAAGGGGACATCGAAAACAGCGCCGGGTAACGGCCTTCCATCCGGGGGCGATAGATATCCAGTGCAAGCTTGATGCCGTCCCTTACCGGGACATAGACGTTTTCATCAAGCTTGACTTCGGGGGGAAGCGGGCCTCGAGGGATACTACCATAGGTTGTCACAGACTCACTCTCCTTTCTTACCCTTCTTATGGCAGCATTATACGACACCGGCGGCCAAAACGCAGTAACGGCGAAGTCGCCGGGTCGCCTCGCCTATCCCCCAGGCGCGGACCGCACGGGGTGGCACAGGCGTCTCTGCCTGTGTCGCACGTGCAACGTGCTACTACCCCACCGGCACGTGCAACGTGCTGCTACGACCCACCGGCACGTGCAACGTGCTGCTACGGGGGATTCATTGCAGGATGGCTTCCAGGACTTTGCGGTGGTCTGCCAGACTGGCGAATATGTAGTCGGGCTGCTTTTCGGCCAGTCTTTCGGGCGTGTGGAAGCCGGTAGCCACCGCGATGGTCAGCGCATTGAACTGCTTGCCGCACTCAATGTCCCTGACTGAGTCGCCGACGACTACGACATCTTTGCCCCTGAACTCCACCCCGGTCATCTTGCCGGCCGTATCGATAGCGTGTTTAACCATGTCGGCCCTGATTTTTATTTCAGTCCCGGACAGGGTAAAACTGAAGAACCGATGGAGGCCGGTTACTCTCAAAACGGTTGAAGTTATGCCCGGCGAGTTCCCGGTATAAAGAACGGCCATACTTTTTGTTTCGGCCAGGGCTTCCAGCAACTCCCGCGCGCCAGGCAGAATGTAGTGTGAAACGTCCGGGGGGATGTTGCGGGCAAAGACAGTGCCATATTTATCCAGGACCTCCCTGCATCTTGTCCGGATGACGCTCTCTGGCAATCCCTTCTTCCGGGCAAGCTCAGAGAAATTGTCGATAAGGCTCCGGCCGGCAAAATCGATTTCCGTGAGATGGGCATCAACACCGAACTCGGAGCGGAAAAGGTCGCGAGTAGCCCGGTTATGGATATCAATCAGGTCTACCAGCGTCTGATCGAGGTCGAAGATTACCAGCTTCATATGAATTGCAAAATTGAAAGTCTTTCAATCATCCTTTGATCACCGCCAGCGGTCTGGTCCTGGCCACAATTTTGGAAATGCCGGCATTGTGGGCCACCTGGACTACATCGGCGACATCCTTGTAGGCCTCTGAAGCCTCTTCAGCCAGCCCTGATAAACTCCCGGTCCGTACTATGATGCCCCGGGCCTTCAAGGCATCCAGCACATCTTTCCCCCTGATTTGCTTTTTCATTGCCGCCCGGCTCCGGATTCGTCCCGCACCGTGGCAGGTAGACCCGAAGGACTCAGCCATGGCCTGCTGGGTCCCGACCAGCACATATGAGGAGCGGCCCATGTCACCAGGGATAAACACCGGCTGCCCGGTTGCAGCGTATTTTGCCGGCAGATCTTCATGCCCCGAAGGGAAAGCCCTGGTGGCGCCCTTGCGGTGCACGCAAACCTGTGCCATTTTTCCGTCTACCTGATGCTTTTCAATTTTGGCGATGTTGTGGGCGACATCGTAGACCACCTCCAGCCCGGCATCTTTCTCACACTTGCCCACGACCTGGCAAAAGGACTCCCTCACCCAGTGCGCGATGCACTGCCGGTTAGCCCAGGCAAAGTTAGCGGCGCATCTCATGGCTGAGAGATAGTCCTGGCCTTCGGCGGACTTGATCGGGGCGCAGGCGAGCTGCCGGTCCGGCAACTCAATTTCATACCGCGGCATTACCTTCACCATCAGCTTTATGTAGTCGTCGGCGACCTGGTGGCCCAGGCCGCGCGAACCACAGTGGATTAAGACCATTACCTGCCCGATCCGGTCGATACCCAGCGCCCCGGCTATTTCCGGTTCGGCAATGTCATCGACCCAGGCAACTTCGAGAAAATGGTTGCCCGATCCCAGGGTCCCCAACTGCGGCGTACCCCGGTCCTTGGCCTTTGGACTGACTTTGGCGGGATTAGCGCCACTCATCTCGCCGCTCTCCTCGGTCGTCTCCAGGTCCTCCGGCCGGCCATAGCCGCGTTCCAGCGCCCAGCGGGCCCCCCTGGCCAGGACATTGTCGATTTCCCCTTTATGTAACGGTACCCTACCCTCTGACCCTACACCCGAAGGCACGTTGTTAAACAGGCTATCGGCAAGCTTCTGGATGTGCGGGCGGACTTCTTCGACATCAAGGTTGGTGCGCAACACTCTTACGCCGCAATTT
>CAZFEA010000070.1:0-11922 GCA_964518085.1 uncultured Dehalococcoidia bacterium | reverse complement strand
GCCCCCTGGCAAGCGGGGCATGGATGATTGTTCCGAAAATACCGGTACCACAGGCGTCCCTGCCTGTGGGGACATGGTTTTTCATACTTCATGGGTGCTCGCTCGCGAGCATGGACGATTCATTGGTGGTTAATATAGATATCTTGGAGGGCAACATGGCCAGCGAAAAACTTACCCCGGCCCAACTTTCCCGAAAGCGCACCGAGCTTGTCAGGGAACTGAACAGGGTCGAGCAGCAGCTCAATGAATTGAGAAAGCAAGACCGTCACGTCATGAGGTCGGAAGAAGTGCAGTGGGGCACCCACGGCCAGGGTTCGGTC
This sequence comes from uncultured Dehalococcoidia bacterium, assembly GCA_964518085.1. Lineage (GTDB taxonomy): Bacteria > Chloroflexota > Dehalococcoidia > JACQUA01 > JACQUA01 > JACQUA01. The sequence continues at coordinate 11,602 of CAZFEA010000070.1, read as the reverse complement.
ATGCTGAAGAAATCGCAATATGGTAGAAAAGAAGCTAAGATCATCGGCGCCGAGCTTGGTTTCAACTGTCACAACTTCCAGATGGGGTGCATCGAAATCGCGCCCGGGTCCGAGGAAGGCGCCTACCATATGCACGGGGAGGCCATAAAGTATTACCTTCACGGCAAAGGAATTGAAATAATCGGCGACAAGAAATACGAGGTAAAGGCCGGTGACGCCGTGTTCATCCCGGCCAGCACCTGGCATGGCACCCAGAACCCCGGCCCGGAACCGATACGCTTCCTGGCCATAACCCACTCCGGCACGGGCGTCCCCCTCGCCATCTGGCCCGCCATCCGTACCAAAGACGACGAATGATCCCCATTGCTTTATTAAGACTTTTGGCATAAAGTCTTAATAATAGCCGCCATAATTAAACTTTCTTTAATAAGGACAAACCTGCCGTGAAACGAGGCCGAACCGGGGATTACGTTGCCAGCTCGCTGGTCGGCGGCGAAAGTTACCAATCGTTTGTTCCCAGTCCGCTCCCACCGGACCCACCGGTCCAGCTTGACGAGAACCTGCGAGAAATGATGGATCGGGCCCTCCTGTCCCTGGGGCGGCTTGATGCCGTTTCTGCCTTGTTGCCAGATACTTCCCTCTTTCTCTACATGTACATCAGGAAGGAAGCTGTCCTCTCTTCCCAAATCGAAGGCACCCAATCATCGCTATCCGACCTCCTGCTCTTTGAGAGTAATGGCGCCCCCGGCGTTCCCACGAGAGACGTCCAGGAGGTGTCCAACTACGTCGCTGCCATGTACCACGGCCTTGAGCGAGTGCACAGTGGGTTTCCCATATCCCTGCGGCTGATCCGGGAGATTCATGGGGTCCTGCTTAGCAAAGGGCGGGGAAGCGAAAAGGAACCGGGAGAATTCCGAAGGACGCAGAATTGGATCGGGGGATCCAGGCCAGGAAATGCTTCATTCGTTCCACCTCCTCCGGAGCGGGTGATGGAGTGCATGGGAAAACTTGAGGAATTCCTTCATGATAAGCCTTCGAAAACGGAATTGCTGGTCAAGGCCGCGTTGGCCCACGTGCAGTTCGAGACCATTCACCCATTCCTGGACGGCAACGGTAGGCTGGGCAGATTGCTTATCACATTTCTTTTCTGCGCCGGGGGCGCCCTTGCCCAACCCATGCTTTACCTGAGTTTGTATTTCAAGAAGAACCGTCATGACTACTACGGACTGCTGCAACAAGTCCGGCTGGAAGGCGACTGGGAAAGCTGGATCTCCTTCTTTGCCACTGGAGTCAGGGATACGGCAGATTCCGCTGTGAAGACAGCCAACGCACTGGCAAATATGTTCGAGCGAGATCGCCAGCGGATCGGGGGTATGGGTAGAATTGCAGGTTCGGCTCTCAGGGTCCACCGGGCGCTACAGGAGCATCCCGTAATCTCCCTCGGCGGCATTGCTGAGGCGACAGCGCTTTCCATCCCCACCGTCACTGCGACCCTGAATGCCCTGACCGACCTGGGAATTGTCAGCGAACTCACCGGTCACCGCCGGTACCGGCTCTATGGCTATAAGGAATACATCGACAAGCTGAACGAGGGAACAGAACCTCTGTGAGCCCACTGACAAGATATGCTTTGACAGTTTTGCTACGTTCCCGGCACGCGGCGGCGTGCCGCTACGACTGTTCGACTGCTTAGACTGTTCAGACTGTTTAGGGCGGCGTGCCGCTACGGGGCGGTTTCCGCGGCCAACCGGTGGTACATCTCGTCCAGGTCCTGGAGCCACAAGCGGGCTTCGGCGTCCGAGGGCATTCGCCAGTCGCCGCGCGGCGACAGGCTCACCGAGCCGATCTTCGGCCCTTCCGGCAGGCAGGTGCGCTTGAACTGATTGGCAAAAAACCGGCGAATGAAGCTGCGCTGCCACTGGTAGAGGTCTTCCAGTGTGTACCGGCCGTCAAACAGTCCCTGCTTGCGCACCTCGTTGGCCAGGTAAAGCGCCTTGCCGGGCCGCGTCCCGAACCGGATAAAGGGATAAAGGTAGAAGTCCGCCAGTTCCACCGGCCCGATGGTATCCTCGCTCTTCTGGGCGATCACCCCGTTTTTGGGACGCAGCAACTCGGGTGAGATGGGGGTGTCCAGGATGTCAACCAGGGCTTTCCGGGTGACCGGGTCCGTCAGGCCTTCCTGCGAGACCCACTGGATCAAATATCGCACCAGGGTCTTGGGCACCGAGGTATTGACGTGATAATGGGAAAGATGGTCGCCGGCGAAGGTGCACCATCCCAGGGCGGTTTCGGTAAGGTCGCCGGTCCCCAGAACAATGCCACCCAGGGCATTGGCCTTATTGAAGAGGAATTCGGTTCGATAGCGGGCCTGGACGTTTTCAAAGACCACATCTTCGGCGCCGCTGTGTTCGAGATCATGGAAATGGGAGGTGCAGGAGCGCCCGATATTCACCCTCTTGAAGCAGGTCCCCAGCGTCTTACATAAATTGGAGGCATTGTCCCGGGTGCGGCGGGTAGTGCCAAAGCCGGGAAGGCTAAAGGCATGCATGTTGGCGCGCGGCAACCCCAGGAAGTCCAGGGTTTTTACCCCCACTAGAAGCGCCAGCGTAGAGTCCAGCCCTCCCGAAACGCCCAGTATCAGGTTCCTGGAATTAGCCCCGGAAAGCTTCTTGGCCAGGGCCGCCACCTGCATCGAGAAAATCTCCCGGCAACGCTGGGCCCTTTTTTCCGGATCGGAGGGCACGAATGGGTGCGCGTCCAGGGGGCGCCGTACCGACATGGCGGGGGGGTCAGCCACCGCCAATTCAACTACCCTGAAGTCCCCACATTTTGCCGGCTTATCGCCAAAGCTGGTGGCCACGCGGCGGTCATGCCCCAGCCGCTCGAGGTCAACATCGGCCACCAGGAGCTGTTCCTCCGCCGCAAGGAGTTTGGACTCGGTCAGCATATTCCCGTTTTCCACGATGAGAGCATGCCCGCCGAAGACCACGTCGTTAGATGATTCGCCAATGCCGCTGGAGGCATAGCAGTAGGCGCCGATGCACCTTCCGGACTCGGACAGTACCATCAGCCGGCGCCAGTCGGCTTTCCCCAGCAGTTCGTTGCTGGCCGAGAGGTTGACCAGCACCGTCGCCCCGGCCAGCGCCTGGCGCTGGTGGGGAGAAACGGGGACCCAGAGGTCTTCACAGAGTTCGACCCCGATTATGGCCCCGGGGGTCCCGCGCAGGGCAAAAAGAAGATCGGCGCCGAAGGGGACCTGCTGGCCGGCTATTTCCACTGAGTCGCGGCAGCTATCCCGGCTGGAAACGAACCACCGTTCTTCGTAAAACTCCTTGTTAGTGGGCAGATGGGTCTTGGGCACCAGGCCAAGGACTCGCCCCGAAGCCAGCACCGCGGCGCAGTTATATATTTTTTGCTCGACCACCAGCGGCAGTCCGACGATCACCGCCATTCCGTCCGCAGCCGTTCCCTCCACGACCTGCTGCAATCCGGCTCTTGCCTTTGCCAGCAGGGCCTCATGCTGGACCAGGTCGCCCAGGGTATAACCGGTAACCGACAGTTCCGGGAAAACCAGTATCTGGACGCCTTCGCCCGCAGCCTTTCGAGATAGGGCGACGATCCGTTCGGTGTTGTAGTCTACGTCCGCAACCCGGACATGCGGTACCGCTGCGCCCACGCGCAACATTCCAAGGTGTCCGCTCAGCCGGATATCGACGGTGCTGTCAGTGTTGACCGTAGCAAACCTAGCTCTTCAGAAGTTTCGAGAACTCTTCCTCGGTGAGGCCGGACTGTTTCAGTATAGACCTGAAGGTCCTTTGGGGAAGGTCCTTGTTGTGTACCGGAATTGTAACTTTTAACTCGGGCTTCTGCTTATGAAGAAGGCGGGCATGGCTTCCGCTCTGATGATGAATGTAGAAACCGCCTCTTAGAAGCGCCTTTGGTACGTCTTTACCACTGAGCTTGGGTAGGTTCGGCACCCTAGACCCGCACCGCCAATCGTTCAACCGATGGTTGAAGGTCTTTGGCTAAAGGTTCGTTGGCTTTCAAAGCACTCTCGACATAGCATCTTATGGCATCCTCGGCCATTGTCCTCGCCTCTTCGATGGTTTCGCCAAAAGTGCAGATCTCGGGTATTGCCGGGACAATGACATTGAAGCCGCCTTCGGTAACCGGCTCGAAGATGACCGTATAGTTGTAAATTTTCATATTTTTCTCCCAAAATCCAAGCAATTATACCATCATCAGGCAAGGATCGGCTTGCACCACCTTCACCCTTCACTAACCCTCCCCCGCCAAGGGCAGGGGGATCGCAAATTACCCCCGCCGGGCCATTACCCTGGCATAGGGGCTTTGCATGGCCTTGATCCGGGCCAGTTCTTCGTTGCTGAACCATCTGGCCAGGTCGATCTTGTCCACGGGATGCCTGGACCTTTCGAAATTCCACTTGCCATCGAAGGGGACAGTGGCGTCCAGGCCGAGGCCGCCCTCCTGCCTGATTTCGTCGCTGGAATTCCGGGCCGTTCCCGCCCGCTCCATGGGCATCAGGGCCTGGCCCATGCCGCCGGCGGCCACCCGCACCAGTCCCGAGGCAGGGTTCAGCCTGGTGGTCAGCGCCCAGAGCACATCCTCCGGGCTGTAGATGTCGACATCCTCATCTACCACGACTATCAGTCGCGTTCCCTGACCCGCGGCCAGGGCTGCGCTGAGAAGATTCCTCTGGTGGCCCTCGTCGGCGCGACGCGCCTTCTTCACCTGGAAGACAACATGCCCGGCGCAACCAGCTACCCCGGCGAAGGTATTTACGTCCTGGACAAGCCCCGGCCTGAGGCGGTCGGCCAGCTCCAGGTAGCATGCCTCTCTGAACAGGGAGCTGGCATAGTCGCACTCGAATCCGTTGGCCAGAGGCGAATAGAAGATGGGCCGGTCCCTGCGGTGGGTGATGGCGGTGACATGGAACTTGAGCAGGCGGTAGGCCCGGCCCAGGTAGCCTGTCCACTCCGGGAAAAACGGCGCCACACCGATGCGTCCCAGTTTCTCTGCCTCGTCGGTCTCCCAGGCGCGCTCTTTGGTGTCGACATAGCCCTCCAGGACCCATTCCGATTGGGCCAGGGCGAAGGCATCCACCGTCCTGGCCTTCACCAGTTCCACCGGCGTCCCCTGCAGGGCGCCGGCGAAGCCCAGCTCATCCGAGCCGGTAGGCACGATGGTGTGCAGGAAAATCGAAGCCGCGGCGGTGATCACCGCCGGCGGGGTGCCGATGTTGATGGTCATCGGCACTGTCTCGCCGCGGTGCTCGATGAAGGCCGTCCATTCCAGGTGGCTGCTGGAGCCAAAGGAAATGCTGGACCAGTCCTTGCCGCGGAAATTCATCCGGTTGAAGGAAACATGGGTGCCGCCACGAAACCACTTTCCGCCGATGAGGGTGTTTCCCCCGCCGAGGATGCGGCCGCCGTCCTTCTCAGTGTGGAGCAGAATGGGAAGGGTGGCCATGGCATCGATGTTCTCGGTGACCACCGCCTCCTGGCAGGGCGCTTCCTTGACTTCTGCGGGCGTCAGGGGATGCCGGATGCTTTCGAGACACTTGAACTTGACGTCTTTGTAGCTTTCGACGCCGAAGATTGAGGCCACGCGGTCGGCCCGGGAAAAAATATTGCCCGCGTCCCTGACGCCCGGGTAGCCCTTGATGTTTTCGAACAGCAGCGCCGGGCCGTTCTCCAGCGCTTTCTCGATTCCCGAGATTTCCAGGATCGGGCTGACCTCGTTCTTGACGGACAGCAACTGGCCAGTTTGTTGCAAATAGTCGAGGGTACCTCGAAGGCTGGTGATGTTACGCGTTTCCAATGTTACTCCTTTAGTAGCCGCGGGCCGATGGCCCGCTCTTGCATTGCCGGTGACGGAATAATTCATCCAAAGGATGAAAAACAATGTCTCACAGGCAGGGCCGCCTGTGGTACCGGTATTTTCGAAATAATTGCTTGCTATCACGGTGCCCAAGAAAGCTGTTTGAGCTATTTTATTCCATTTTGGTCAATTTGAGGGCGAGCCGCGCCACCATCCTCGCGGCTACGGTTTCCGCCTGGCGTCGGAGTGACATCATTATGGCAAATACGTTATCATTGTCCTTAAGGGGGTTACTATGATCCGGACACAGGTTCAACTTTCAGAATCTCAGATGCAGCAACTAAAAGACCTTGCCCGAAGACGCAGGGTCTCTGTCGCGGTACTCATCAGGGAGGGCGCCGACCAGGTCATCCGGAGCAGTGGCATTGTGGACGAGGGGCGGCGGAGACGCCGAGCCATGGCCGCCGCGGGGCGATTTCACTCGGGCCATCGGGACTTGGCCGCAGCACATGACCGCTACCTGGCGGAGGCATTAAGGAATGACCGTCTTCGTGGACACCTCAGCACTGCTGGCCGTTCTCGACGCCGACGATGACTCTCATCCTCCAGCCCGTAAAATCTGGGAAGACCTGCTCCCGCGGGCCGAGGACCTCTTTTGTACCAGCTACGTTCTAGTGGAGTAAATCAGACGGCAGCTACTCTTCGCGAAAAGAGGCCGCCGGCGCCGGCCAGGGCATTACCTTCTTGACGCCCATCTCACCGGCGGCGCGGTCGCGCACCTTGCCCATGATGGACCAGAGCTCCCTCCGTTCCTCATCGGACAGGCAGGATAATATGTTATGGATGGTCTGCCGCCCCGATGTCTGGTCATAGACGGCCAGACCTTTACTGGTCAGCATCACGTTCTTCCAGTTCTTCCGGTCTTTCTCGGCCACCTTCCTGATCAGCCCTTTCTTCTCCATGCGCTTGAGCAACTCCGAAACCGAATGAGGCCGCTGATAGAGCCAGCGGGATATCTCGGCCGGGGTTGCCTTGCGACCGGTCTCCCGGATAATCTGGATCATGAACAGCACGATGGCTTCTATATTGGAGATGCCGTATTCGCTTACCTCGCGGTCGCGGGAGGAAGACATCAACTGCCTGGTCAACTGCACCATTGACCACAGGTTATAATCGTCATCACCGATCAGGGCGGAAATGTTTTCATAGTTGTGTTTCTTTCTGGTCATTCCGTTTTTACCCGCTCAGCGGCCACCTTCTCTCCGGTCTGGTAGTGGTCTCCCTTCAATGCCAGCGAGGCCTCTCTGTCATCTTCCTCGGTCCATAAGCCCAGGGGATAACCGTACCACGGCACGCGAGGCTGAAGCCGGGGCAAGCCCAGCTCTTCCCAGATTTGCCTGGCCCGTTCCATGAACTCCTTTTTGGGCAAAGACACGGGCGGATAGGCCCACTTTCGCGTGGCGTCTATCAGGAGCGATGAATTGCCATTGGGGAAGGGATAATTGGTGTCCGGTTCGTCGGGTGGGGCGTTGGAGGGATCGAGATCGGCCACGCGGTTTAGCGAGATGCGGATGTCCCGGTGAGGCTGCATCCGGAAACTCAGCGCCCAGTTAATCGAATCGGGGTCCCGGGGATCGATGTCCTCGTCGACCACGATCACCACCCGGGCGAACCGGGCGGTCAACCCCATCACTCCATTCAGGGCCTGCCAGGCCTGTGACGGGTGGCTTTTTTTCATCCTTATCACGCAGTACTGGGAGGCGCCTCCGCTTTCGTGGAAAGCTACCTCGAGGACGCCCGGCAAGTTGCAGTCGTGCTTCAAAAACTTGTAGTAAACGGCTTCGTAGCCCACCTGCCGGAGCTTGCTGCTTTCGCTGGGCGGGAACTGGCTGATGAAGGCGTTGTACATGGGCTTCTTGCGATGGGCGATGCAACTGATATTGAAATAGTGGGTCATCTTTTTTAGCCCGATGTAGCCGCTGAATTCGCCGAAGGGGGCTTCTCGCTCGAGGGAATCGGTAGGGATCTCTCCTTCAATGACGATCTGGGCGGTGGCCGGGACCTCGATATCCACCGTGCGGCACTTGACCAGTTGGACCGGCTCGCCGGAGATGCCTCCGGCGATAGCATATTCGTCGGCGCCGTAAGGCAGCTTGGCGGTGGCGGCGAAGCCGACATTGGGAGTGGGACCGATAATGATCGCCGCTTGCAGCGGGATGCGCCTGGCTTTACATTTCTGCCACTGGACATCGAGATGCTGCACCCCTTCGGAATAGACCCCGGTCCGGGTCTGGCTCTTCACCATCGCCCGGTAGTTTCCGATGTTCCGGATTCCGGTTTCCGGGTCTTTGGTCACCCAGTTAGCCGCCGTCAGGTAAGGGGCGCTGTCGAAACCGGGGGTGGAAATGGGAATGGGAAACTCCTCGAGGCCGCCGTGGTCCAGCAACCCATTCCCCTGGTGGACTTCTTCGTAGACCGGGCCGTCCGGTACCATAACCGGCGCCACCGGGTGGAGCTGGGCGTGGGTCCATTTCTCGATGATCTCCGAAGGCTGGCACATCATTCCCATGGCGTAGATTTCCCGGGAAGCGGCGTGACAGGCCACCAGCAGCGGCATGGAATACTTTCGGCCCCGGGCATCAACGATGTTTTCAAAAAGGAACGCTTTCCTCTGCTCTTCGGGCAGGCCGCGAAATTGCCAGCGGACCAGGGGGTGCAACTCGGTGTCCTTGTTTATTTCCCTGGTCACCCTGACCAGCTTACCCCGGGATTCCAGGATTTTGGCGTAGTCAGCCAGGTCCTTGTAGTAGCTCACGGTCTGATTATCACTTTCCGAAGTATAAAATCCCCTCTCCCCCAAGGGGAGAGGAAACTTATCCCATTTCTGAAAAAAGGTCATCCCATTTCGCGAGTATCTCCGCCCTCAGTCTGTCGCTGGCGCGGTTGACCACCGGGAACTGTTTGCGCCAGTGATAAGGTTTGCAAGCAATGAGCATCGCCCGCGAATTGGTAATATTGTTGGCTGCCCGCTTGTCAGGGGGAAGAGTCGGGTCCAGCGGGGTGGTCCAGCAGTCACGGATAACCTCGAAGTGTTCCGCCGGATCGCAGCGGCTGCATAAAGCCCACAGGACATCCTCCTCATTGCTCGGGTCGATGTCCTCATCCACAACGATGACCAGCCGGCCGTGCTGGGCGCCGGTAGGGCAGGCGGTAGCGGCCATGGCCACCTGCCTGGCGTGGCCGGCATATTTTTGTTCTATGGACACGATGGTAAGGTACCGTCCGCCCCCAGAACGGTTGCTCCAGACGGCCTTAATGCCCGGAATGCCAAGCTTCTCCAGTTCGTGCCATATTTGAGCCGACTTGATGATGTAGGTGGCGTTGCCGCTGGCCGGAGGCTTCAAGGGCGGCGCCCCGATGATTACGGGATTGTTCCGGTACATGACCCTCTTGACCCTGATGACCGCTTCCTTGCGGACACCCGAGCCGTAGTAGCCGGGCCATTCGCCGAAAGGCCCTTCGTCCCTGGACTCGACCGACGGGGGAGGGCACTCGCCTTCAATGGCGATTTCGCCGTAAGCCGGGATGGGCAGGCCGGTGACGGGTCCTGTGATAACCTCCAGGGGATAACCCAGGAGTCCGCCGGCGACGTCCTGTTCCGAGGTACCCCAGGGAATCGGCAAGAATGACGGCATCCAGACCAGGGGATGGGAGCCGAAGACGACCGCTACCGGGCAGGGTTTGCCCTGCGCCCAGTAACTTTCTCTCATGAGCTTGCCATGCTGGCCCGGGACCGTAAGCCATCCCAGGGTTTGACGGTCATGCAGTTGGATGCGATAGGTGCCGACATTGACCCATCGTCCCCCCGGCTCCCGCGTCATCACCATGTCGGCGGTGCCGATGTAGCGCCCGCCGTCAAGCTCGTGCCAGCGAGGGACAGGGAATATGGACATGTCCACCTGGGGCCCCTCCTGGACATTTTCCAGGATGGGGCCGCTGGCTACCTCGACCGGCGGACGCAGCCCGGCGCCAACGATCCTTTGCTTTATCCCGAGCACCGTTTCGGTGGGCGAAAGGTTGTCCGGCAAACCGAAAGCAATGGACCATCGCCGGGGCGTGGCCACCAGGTTGCTGCCGACGCGAAATCCCCCGGGATAACCCTTGATGTTATCGAAAAGCAGGGCGGGACCGCTCTTTTCGTCGGCAAGCTCGGTGATGGCGCCGATCTCCAGGTCCCAATCGGCGCCCTGGACGACCCTCAGTTGGCGGGCGTCCTGGAGCTGATCAAGGAATTTTCTCAGGTCCATAAGTTGTATTCACCGATGAGAGAAACTAATTGGTTTTATCTCCCATTGCGGGAGAGGATTCACCCTCACCCTGACCCTCTCCCGTCAAGGGAGAGGGAAGATTGCTGACAGTGACCCTCTCCCGTCAAGGGAGCGGGAAAATAAGGCAAGATTCCTCACTTGCTGACCTCATCGATGACCTTCTTGGACAGCTGGACGATCTTGCCCATATTTGCTGCTTTTTCTTCAGTGTTGACGAAAACCTTTTCTCCGGGCGCAATTAGAAAGATGGGGTTGATTCCCTCGATCACCACGTCAGCCCGCATGCTCAACGACCGGTAGCCACCGGCAAAAACCATTTGTCCTTCCTGCGACAACAGCCAGTTCAGGAAGACCTTGGCGGCGTTGGGGTGGCCCATCCTGGTGGGCGCCATAATGCCGCCGGCGGCCGAGGTCACCCTGTACCCTTCCTTAATGTCCACGGCGGCAAGGGGCGCTCCCTCGGTCATAAAGAAATCCAGTGACGGAGGGTTGGACCCCAGGGCTATGGCAAACTTACCCCGGGCTACAGACTCCACGTGGATGCGGTTGTCTCTCTGAAGTGTGGCCTTCTGGTCTCTTATCAGCCTTCTCAAGTAATCCATCGCCTCGTCCTGGGTCCACAGGTCGTCGGCCAGGTGAGCGATCATGGCCGCCCCGGAGCCGCTGACGCTGGGATCGTTCAGGCTGATTTTGTCTTTGTACTGGGGTTTCAGCACATCCTTGAACCCGGTAAGTTCACCTTTTTTGATAAGGTCGGTGTTGTGGGCCAGATAGGGCTGTTTGATGGCCAGCATGCCTATGAATTGCTTTTCTTTGTCGAGGAAGGGCACCGCCCCTCCCTTCCACTTCTGAGGGTCTTTCACCTCGGGGAGGATCAAAAGCGGTTCAAGACTGGTGCTCAGGCCCTCGGGTTTTACCATGCTGGTTGCCGTGGTTGAGCCGGTCCCGATCAGGTCCACGAGCAATAGTCCGGCCCTGTGTTCTGCTTTCACCCTTGCCACCAGCTCGGCGCCCCGGGCATGGGAGAGGAACTCGACGTCAATGCCGTATTTGTTCGAAAAGGCCGGTTTCAGGGCGCCCTGGGCTTCCGGAGGCCAGGCTGTCGTGTATACGGTCACCTTGCCTTCTTTTTTTGCTTCAGCCACCAGGGTTTCCCACTCCGAACCTGGTTTGGAAATTGGCGCCGGCTTTTCCGCTGCCGTTGTCGCCGGGGCCAGGGTGGGTGCTGCGGGCCCGCCGCAGGCGGTCATGACCAGCCACCCAACCAGCAAAAGGGGCGTTAACCAGAATAATTTTTTCATATCGGGAGGTTCCTCCATTCTCAATCGTTCGGCGCCGCACGGCGTGCCGCTACTGTGGGCGAACACACAGGTTCGCCCCTACTGACTAGCGAAGTGAACCTCAAACCGATTAGACAGGCCCCGACTTGAGGT
>CAZFEA010000069.1:6026-12125 GCA_964518085.1 uncultured Dehalococcoidia bacterium | reverse complement strand
AGAAACCTGACTTCTCGAAAGCTCTTACGGCACGTTGATGATTTACCCCGGGTAGGCTGGGCATAGTTAGCCGACTTCTACATAACGAGATTCTTTGTCTTTGCTCAGATCTTCAACGGTTTCCAGGTATGACTCTATGGCATCCTTAATGTTTTCCAGGGCTTCTTCCTCGGTCTTGCCTTGCGACCAACAACCTGGTAGTCCGGTGACCCAAATAGCGTAACCCTCACTGGTTTGTTTTATGTTGACCTTATATTTCATATGTACGTCCCGGATTCTTTGCTTCTTCTAAAGATTATAGCCCAAAACACTCAGACTTCCAGTCCCAGCTACCGGGTGGAACCAAATGGACTGTTTTTCTAATAGCTGTCGAGGCTTCGCAGCACCAGATGCCAGCTTTTCAGCCAAGGTTTGAGGAGAGATCTCCTTTCATCACATTCGAATCTCAGTTTCATCCAAGTCCCTTGTAACTTTTCCGATCCAAATGGCCCGCGATACAGGTTATGGGAGACAACCGGTTTTTTCGCAGTTTAAATGAGACTGCCCCCACCCCTGGGCACGTGCAACGTGCGGCTACGGGCACGCGGCAGCGTGCCACTACCGGTCCGGAGATGGCCCCGTGCTGGGATCCACCGGCCTGGTCGTCATCCCCATGTTCCCATCCGCCTTCAGGATCACGGTATTCTTCAGCCACTCCCGGTCGTTTTGCTCGGGGTAGTCGGCGCGGTAATGCGATCCCCGGCTTTCCCTGCGCAGCAGGGCGGCGCGGGCCACCATCTCCGAGACCACCAGCATATTCTTCAACTTCACCAGGTCAATCATATCCCTCGGGCCGGCCACCCGGGCTTCCCGCACCCGTTTCCTGATTTCTATGATTTCCCCCAGCGCCAGCTCCAGGCTGGCCCCCGTCCTCACGATTCCAGCTTTGTGCCACATGGTGCGACGCAGGCTACCGGTTAACTCCTGAACATCCTCTTTGCCTGCCGGATTGATCATGGCCCTAATCCCATCCACGGCCGCCTGGGCCAGGGCCGGGATATCCCCGGCTGAGCCGCACCGCGCCGCCCGCGCCCCGGCAATGGCGCCAAAAACAAAAATGTCTGTCAGGGCGTTGCCCGCCAGTCGGTTCGCCCCGTGAATCCCCCCGCATACCTCGCCGGCGGCAAACAGCCCCTCGATGCCGGTGCGGCATTCGCGATCGATGATCACTCCTCCCATAAAATAATGGGCCGCCGGGGCAACCATGGCGTCATCAGGATAGCGCTGTGTCCTGATGACCTGCAATACCTTGTCCCGCTTGTCCGCGGGCACGGTGCCCAGGTCCACCTTCAGCATCCCGTCGATATCGTTGCCAGCCAGGATCTCCAGCATCATGGCCCGCGCCAGCTTGTCCCGGGTCATGGTCATGAAGTCCCTGAGGTTATGTTTGACCAGTACATCCTCGCCCCGGGCATTGCGCAGCGTTGCCCCCCGGCCGATGATCACCTCGTAGGCCCACAGCCTTTGACCCGTTTTTCCCATGGTTGTCGGATAAAACTGCACCATCTCCATGTCGATCAGCGGTAGGCCGTTTTCATAGCACAGGGCGATGCCATCCCCGGTGGAACCACTGGCATTGTTGGTGCGGAGGAAGACCTCTCCGGCGCCGCCGCTGGCGAGGACCGCCGTTGCCGACCAGATAATGAATACTTCACCCTGGTCGTTCAAGCCAACCGCGCCGTAGACCCTCCTGCCGGAGACCAACAGGCCGGTGATTGCGACGCCGTCCAGAAAGCGCACACCCATTGACTCGCCGCACCGGCGCATCGGGGCCGAGAATTCCACACCCAGCGTCCGGCTGGCACTCACGTGGCGGGGATAGCTGTGACCGGGCACGGCCATGATCCATAGCCGCTTATCTTCGCTTTTCTTAAAACCGGCGCCCATTTGCTCCAGGTCTTTGACCTGCTGCCAGGCGCCGCGGGTCATTACCCCGGCAAGCTCCTGGTTATTGATGAAGCAGCCGGACTTCACCGTATCTTTCAGGTGTACCTCGGGACTGTCGTTCGGCTCCCGGTCGCCGCCTGAGGCGGCCCACATGGCCATGGATATGGCGGTGTTGTTTCCGTAGCCGGCGCGTGAGTGGGATGCCAGCAACACTTCTTTACCGGCTTTGCGGGCCTCAATGGCAGCCCTGAGTCCGGCGCCCCCGCCGCCGATGACCAGTACGTCGGTTCTTAGTATTTCTGGTTTTTCTTTTTCTTTGTTTTTTTCCTATCCATTCCTGCGGCTCAACAAAATGAGAAGACCGATGGCGATCATGACGATGGGCCAGATATAGGACGGCCGCAGCCACCAGAAGAGACGCAGGTTACTGAGGATGAAAATAATACCCAGCAAGATGAGGATGATTCCTACAGCGCGCAAAGTTCCCCCCCGGCCATCATGTGAACGTTGGTCCTCGCGGGCCGCACCAGCGAAAGCCGACCGCACCCGTTGTCCCACCTCTGCCGCGGTGGCCCTGATTTCCTCGATGTTCTCCTTTAACTCCTCTTCGCGTTTTCTGGGCGTCGATGATTCCAGGGGCACGAAGATTGCCATAAGTATATATGCCAGAACGCCCAGGCCGCTGACAAAAATAGACAGGACGGCTGCCAGTCTGACAAACGTTGGGTCAATATCAAAATACTCCGCCAGGCCGCCGCATACACCCCATATCATCCTCTCGGTCCGGCTGCGGTAAAGTTTCCTCGCCACAGTGTGACCTCCTTTGCCTCCTACAAGGGGTCCCCTTGGAGCTTTCCAGGGGGACCCCTTGTAAAGGTGGGTTAGCCAATCGGCTTGATCATGATGGTCTCTTCGCGACGTGGTCCCACCGAGACCATGTCAATCGGACAGCCAAGCACCTCTTCAAGTCTTCTCAGGTAACGCCGGGCGTCCACCGGCAGGTCCCGGTAACGCCTCACTCCCGAGGTCGGTGTGAGCCAGCCGCGCATGTCTTCGTATACTGGCTGGCACTTTTCCAGGGTTTCAATTTGTGCCGGGAAACCGGATATAGCCCTGTCCCCGACCCTGTAACCGGTACATATCCTCAAGGAAGGCAGGGCATCCAGGACATCCAGCCTGGTGACCGCGACGCCGGTAAAAGTGTTCACCTGAACAGCCAGAGCCCCGGCGACGCCGTCGAACCAGCCACAGCGCCGGGGACGTCCGGTGGTTACACCATATTCATGGGCCCTTTCCCGGATAAGAGCGGCGGTTTCATCGGTAAGTTCGGTAGGCATGGGACCGCTTCCCACCCTGGTACAGTAAGCTTTGAATATGCCGATAACCCGCTGGATGTGTTTCGGCCCTATCCCGGAACCCTGGCAGGCCCCGGCGGCGGTTGCGCTTGAAGAGGTGACATAGGGGTAGGTGCCAAAGTCAAGGTCCAGCAGCGTACCCTGGGCCCCCTCAAGCAGAATTATCTCATTGGCAACCAGCGCCTGCCGGATGACCGGCAGGGTATCTTTGATGAAAGGAGTGAGTACACGGGCATATTCCAGATACCGGTTATAGATATCATCGCCAGATAAAGGTGTCCCCCGGTAAACCCCGGTGATCACTGAATTTTTTCGGGCCACCATGCCGCTAATGCGCCGGGAAAGAATTTCCTTATCGAGCAGGTCGGCAGCGCGGATACCCTGACGGCCGGTCTTGTCCACGAAGGCCGGGCCGATTCCCCGGCGGGTCGTGCCTAATGCGCTGGCCCCCCTGGCTTCTTCCTCCATCCCATCGAGCAGCAGGTGGTAGGGCATCACCATGTGGGCCCGGTCGCTAATAACCAGGTTGCGCGTGCCGATGCCCTTCTTACCGAGCGACTCCATTTCTTCGATAAGCGAACCCGGGTCTACCACTACCCCATTGCCGATGATACAGGTCACGCCCGGGTAAAAAATCCCGGAAGGTATCAGGTGCAGACCGAACTGGCCATGTTCGTTGATAACGGTATGACCGGCATTGTTTCCCCCTGAGAAACGTACCACAAACCGCGCCTTTTCGGCCAGGAGTTCAACAATTTTGCCCTTTCCTTCGTCGCCCCACTGGCCTCCTATTATGACAATTGCCGGCATTTGCTACATCCTTTACAAATGTTTACTTTGGCGTGCTGCTTTTCCAGATATTGACGAGACGTTGGACCACCGTGAGGTGCGTCAATATCGCCAGCGCCACCAGCGCCACCATGACCTGGTTGGCTATGAGTCCCGCGGCAAGAACAATGATACGCTCCGGACGGGTAAACAACCCTTCTTTCCCCCCGATCCCCAGTCCCTCCGCCCTGGCCCGGACATAGCTCACCAGCAGGGAACCCACCAGCACCGCGTAGATCAACGCCACAGGCAGCGCCGAACCCTGGGGAAGATAAAACCACAGGAGAGCGAAAAACAGGGCGGCCTCGGAGTAGCGGTCCAAAGTCGAATCCAGGGCAGCGCCAAAACGGGTAACCCTGTTCTGGGCCCTGGCCACAGCGCCATCGAGGGTATCGAATAGTCCCGAACCCAGGATGACCAGAGCCCCCGCCAAAAAGTGACCGCGGGCGACGAGAAACGCAGCCACCAGGCTAATGACAAACCCGATGATAGTCAGCGCGTTCGGCGAAATACCGGTTGCGGCCAGGGCCCGGCCGACAGGAGCTGACAGGGCCCGGGCGGCGCCTTCTCGAAATTCAGAAATCTTTGACATCCGGAAAACTTGTCGTCAGTCGCCTCTCCTTTGATGGGAGAGGGTCAGGCTCAGGGCGAAGTGGGGTCCATACCTGATGATACTAACCCGGCAAGGTCCGGCGCCAGCCATGGATGGTTGCCGGCCACTTCATGATAATAGTCCAGTATTCTGGCGCTTACCCGCTCCCAGCTATATAGTTCGGCTTTCAGTCTGCCATTGTAGCCCATAAGTTCTCTCCGGCCCCGGTCGGCGAGCAGCCCCCCGATGCCATCCCTGAGAGCCGTAACGTCTTTCGGGGGGACCAGGATACCCTGTTGATTATGGTCAAGCAGTCCGGCATAACCCTCGATATTGGAGGCTACCACCGGCCGGCCGCAGGCCATGGCCTCAAGGAGAACTATGCCAAAACTTTCCTCACCAATGGAAGGGGCGCAAAAAACCGACGCGCTGCGGTAATACTTCGGCAAGTGGTGATGGGGCACGTGGCCGGTGAAGACCACATCCTTTATTCGCTCTTTTTCGATCATGTGCTTGTATTTGCTCAACTGTCCCGGCCCAACCACCACCAGGCGAAGTTCAGGGAAGTCCTTCTTGAGAAGCCTGTATGACCCCAAAAGGCATTCCAGTCCCTTGCGCTTTTCCAGGCGGCCGACAAAAACGATATTCGGTCTGCCGTCATTCAGGAAGCCCATAGGCGCGCCGTCGGGCGAAAACCGGCGGATGTCAATTCCGTTAGGGATGATACGGTAATCCGCGGGGAAGTGACGCCCCACAAATTTCCTGGCGGCCTCGGAGACCGCGATCTTGCCATGCAGCCACCTGGACCAGCGCCTGAGGACCCACTTCGCCATGCCATAGCCCCTGGGCTTGCTGTGGAAGGCATGAAAAGTGCCAATGTTGAGGCTTTCGGATGTACGAAGCACCGTCACCGCCAGCATCGGTGTGAACGGCTCGTGTATATGGACCACGTCGAAGTTTTCCCTGGCCAGGAGACTCCTTACCGGTCCGGACAATTTAAAAGACAGGGTGATCCGGGCGATGGACCCGCCACTGGGTACCGGAACGGGATGATGGCCCACAGGAATGATGAAATCCTTGAGATCATCGGCAGGCGGCCTGGAACAGGGGGCCATAATCCTGACATCATGCCCCCTGGCCCGGAACTGGCGGGCAAGCTCGCCAACGTGGAGGCTCACACCCCCCGGCCATGAATAGTCATATGGGGAGACCAGGCCTATCTTCATGCCGGTCTATCGTTCCCCGGACTGAGCTTGATCTTTTCCGATATACTCCTCCACCATTTTCCGCGCCTCATCATCGGTATACTGGACCGGAGGCGACTTCATAAAATAAGCCGAGGGGCCGACGATAGCCCCCTTGTCCCCTCTATCCATGGCCAGCTTGCAGCAGCGTATG
>CAZFEA010000069.1:0-6016 GCA_964518085.1 uncultured Dehalococcoidia bacterium | reverse complement strand
ACGACCACCGACATCTAATAACCCGCAAACCCTCTTTCCCCACGCGACGCTCGTGCGATCTGTCCCTAGCGCTGTTCCAGGCGGCCGAGTTAGGACTGTCCCATACTTCGAGCTTCAACTCAAGGTTCAAAGGCACATCGCCAAAGGTCCGGCCCTCCATCTTGATGTGGCAGAACTTCCTATCCTTAAGCCATGGAACATAGTCGCTCGGTCCAACATGTATGTCATCTGGATCAAGGGCATAGTCCAGTTGCGAGGTTACGGCGCTTGTCTTGGAGATCTTCTTGGATTCCAGACGTTCTCTTTCCAGCATGTTGTAGAAGTCGGTGTTCCCGCCGAAGTTGAGCTGGTAGGTATGTTCCAGCTTAACGCCGCGGTCTCTGAACAAGCGGGTCAGCACCCGGTGAGTGATGGTGGCGCCCACCTGAGACTTGATGTCATCGCCTATGACCGGCAGTCCCCTTTCAGCAAAACGGTTCTGCCAGTAGCTCTCCTTGGCGATAAACACCGGAATACAATTGATGAAACCACATCCCGCAGCCATCACCTGTTCAATGTACCACTTGGTAGCCATTTCGCTGCCGACAGGCAGATAATTGACTACCACCTGAGTCTGGGTATCCTGGAGTATCTTGACCACGTTGGCAGTGGGGCCGGGCGCCTTGGTGATTATCTTTGACAGGTATTTGCCCAGTCCGTCGTGGGTCATGCCCCGGCTGACCTTTACCCCGGTCGCAGGTATCTCGCAGAACACGTAAGTGTTATTCGGCGGAGCATACAGGGCTTCGGCAATATCTTTGCCGACTTTGTTTTTGTCAATATCGAATGCAGCCACAATATTAATGTCATCGATATGATAGCCCCCCAGGTTAACGTGCATCAGGCCCGGGATAAGATCGCCCTCTTTGGCATCTTTGTAGTAGTAGATGCCCTGTATCAGAGAAGAAGCGCAGTTTCCGAGTCCGATGATGGCGACATTTATTTTGCTCAAAACTTTCAGTTCCTCTTTTCTCTCGGTATGACAGGCAAACGCTCTGATCTCCTGCCCCTTGCGGGAGAGGATTAACCTCACCCCGACCCTCTCCCCTCCCCTCGAGGGACAGGGAGCAGACCGGCGTCTACCTCTTCATCTCGGCAGCCCTCACCAGCAAAACGGGCACCGGCGACGAGCTGAGTATTTTTCCGGCGACACTGCCATATACCCACCGCTTGATCCCGGTACGACCGTGGGTAGACATGCCAACAAGGTCAACCCCTTCCTTTTCGATGGTTTCCAGGATCTTTTCCGAAGGTATTCCCACTTCGACGCGATAGTTGATCCGTGCCCCGCCGGCGTTGGTCCTGGCGACAAGGCCCCTCAAATAGGTTTCCGCTTCCGATTGCTGCGCCGCTATCATTTCGTTACTATAGGCGGCATAATAGCTTTCCGCAGCCATAAGAGAAGGCGTTGGAGAAATGACCTGCAACAACAGTATTTCGGCCCCGGTGCGCGCAGCCAGCTCGGAAACGCAAGCAAGCGCTGTTTCACCCAGCTTCGACCCATCGAGGGGTACCAGCACTTTGTTTACCAATCTGCCACCCTCGGCTACCGCGGGAGGTCTCTCTTTGACTACCAGGAGGGGAGTGTTACTGGCCTTGGAGACCTTTTCCACCACGCTGCCCATATCCCAGCGCCTGGCGCCGGACCGGCCCCTGGCCGACATGATAATAAGGGAGACCTTGTTCTTCTCAGCGTAATCTATTATCTCATCTTCCGCCCGGCCGAGTAGAGCTACGGCTCTGGCTTTGATCCCCCGACCCGCCATCTGCGCCGCCAGCTTATCGAGGTAAGCCCTGAGCGGCCGCTCGAATTCTTTTTGCTCGCTAACCCCGATCAGGTCAATTTCGGATCCAAGCAGCTTTCCGAATTGCTCGACAAAGGGTAAAACGGACTCAGCCGGTTCAGAACCATCCAGCGGCACGGTGATTCTTTCGAACATGGGTTGCCCTCCTGGAGTATATTGATGGTCAATGTGAGACTACAGCGCCGCTCCAAAACGAACTATAATTGAGCGGTAAGGGACCCTGGCGCCGGTAACTGAAAAAGCCGGATACATTATACAATACTTCATACAGCGATAAAGGGGGTATACCTTGGTTTATGACTTCCATACTCACAGTTTTCTCAGCGACGGAGAATTATCGCCGATCGAACTGATAAGACGCGCCATGGTAGCGGGCTACACGGCTATCGCCATAACGGATCACGCCAGTCCAGCCAACCTGGAAAACATCATCACCTCTGTTGCCGCCGATTGTGAGTTGGCCAGGAAACAATGGGACTTCCCGGCGATTCCCGGAGTGGAACTAACACATGTCCCCGCCCTGTCTGTGGACGAACTGGCCAGGACCGCCAAGCAACTTGGCGCCTGGCTGGTAGTCGTTCACGGCGAAACTATTGTCGAACCAGTGGAAAAGGGCACCAACCGGGCGGCCCTTGATTCCAAATTCGTCGACATCCTGGCCCACCCCGGTCTGCTCTCTAATGAAGACACAAACATGGCAATGGCTAATGGCATTTTTATTGAGCTTTCCGCCCGAAAAGGACACTCCCTGGCCAACGGGCACGTTGCTTCGTTGAGCCGGCGGCGAAGCTTCAAACTACTGCTGAACTCAGACGCTCACAATAGCGATGACCTCTTGTCAAAGCCATTAGCCACTGCCATAGTTCGCGGCGCCGGCCTTACGGGCATATCTCTCAAAGAGGTACTGGAGATTAACCCGAGGGCGCTGCTTGGTAAGCTAGCTGCCTCGGCGCCCGACCGGCACTTCGATCGCTTGCTCCGGTAGTCTGTCCCGGAGTTCCGCAGGTGAACGGAGACTATCCCTGCCCGATTCTGAAGAGCTTGGTGCCGCAAGCTGGGCAAACGCCCTTGGTGGCTGGTCTTCCGTTCTTGAGTGTGACCTTCTGGGCATTCTTGATGTCTCGCTTCTGCCGGCACTTGAAACAATAGGCTTCCATGGGTTCACCTCCTACGTATTTTTGTTGAACTATAATCCCGTTGGAAGCCAAATGTCAATACCTTTGACCAGCATTTTTTCGATTTTAGATTAAAAATCTTTCAAATTTTGGTCTCCGGCGGCCGGAACAGGACCTTTTTTGGATATAAAATCCGATTTTTCCGGTCGAGCCACCCCACGCCAAGAAAATCACCCTCTCTCGAATATGACCGGACAAGGATACCACTGCTATCAACGGAAACGGCTTCCATTTCTACGGAAATCGTCCTTCCGGACAGAAAAGACGCCCGGTCTTCTTCGCCGAGGCTGAGGGCCTCCATATCCGCCAGGGCCGCATCAATAGGGCTGACCGCCGGGGCCCATTCTCCTGAAATGAATGCTTCTCTTAGTTTTTCCAGAGACCAGGAGGTCGCGATGCCGAAGCTGCCGCTTCTCGTCCGGCAAAGCTCCTTGAGGTATCCCCCGCAGCCGAGCTCCTGCCCCAGGTCGTGCGCCAGCGAGCGGACATAGAAACCTCCCTGGCATTCAAGTTCCAGGGAAAGGAAAGGAGGCTCAAAGCCGACCAGTTCCAGGCGATAGACCTGCCTGGGCCGGGGTTGCCGTTCGACCTCTTCTCCACGCCTGGCAAAATCATAAAGGTGCTTCCCACCGTGCCGCAGGGCGCTAAACATAGGGGGTGTTTGCCAGACCTCTCCTTTGAACCTTTCCAGCGCTTGGGTTACCGACCGGAGGGTGATCCCGGTGAAGTCTTTCCTGCCGGTGACCTCCCCGTCGAGATCGTACGAATCTGTGGTAACGCCGAGCTCAACCACGGCACGGTAGGTTTTCCTGGAGCCAAGGAGATATTCGGCAATCCGGGTGGCCCGGCCAAGCAAGACCAACAAGACGCCGCTGGCCATAGGGTCAAGGGTACCGCCATGCCCGGCTTTCTTCTGCCGGCTGAGTCGTTTGACCAGACTCACCACGGCAAACGAGGTCAGTTTTGGAGGTTTGTCGACATTAATGATGCCATCAATCATCAACCCAAATCATTTTTATGTTTTATCTTCGGTTGCCACCTGGTCCAATAGCTCAATCAGGCGGATGCCCCGTTCGATGGACTCATCGGCGCGGAATAGAATTTCCGGCACTTTCCTGATAAACAGCCGTGAAGCAAGTTCCTTGCGGAAGAAGCCGGCCGAACCGGAAAGCTTGGCCAAAACCTCTTTTTTCTCTTCGGGCGTCCCTAGAACGCTGACAAATACCCTGGCTGAACTGAGGTCGGAGGTAGTCACCACCTCGGTGACGGTAACCATCATGTCCAGCCCGAAATTCTTCATCTGTGCGGGAATGAGCTGGCTGAGCTCATCCCTGATAAGCTGGTTGACCCGTTCCATTCTCCTGGTCATCAGGAACTCGCCCTAGCTTTTTCTTTCCCGGTGGTAGGTTTCCAGAATGTCGCCCGGGGCAAACGCGTTGTATCCTTCCACCCCTACACCGCACTCCATCCCGGTTACTACCTCTTTTACGTCTTCCTTGAAGCGCCTGAGGCTTTCAATGCTTGACTGATGGACTATTTTCCCACCCCGGACCACCTTCACCGGGGCATTGCGGGCAAGCTTGCCTTCGAGCACCTGGCAGCCAGCTACTTTCTTTTTCCCGCTGGTGAACACCGACTTGACGGTTGCCCTGGCATCTACGACATCCTCATAAACAGGCTCCAGCAGCCCTGTCATGGCTTTCTCTACGTCTTCGACCAGGTTGTAAATGATTGAGTAACTCCGGATGTCGACTCCCTCAATTTCAGCCATTTTCTTGGCGCCGGGCTCGGGTTTGGAATTGAATCCAATGATGATTCCCCTGGATGCAATTGCCAGCAAAACGTCGGTTTCGGTAATGGTCCCGGTGCCCGAATGGATGATCTTAACCTTGACCTGTTCCGTTGAGACCTTCTCCAGGGACAGCCTGATAGGTTCGATACTCCCCTGGACATCCGTTTTCAAGATTATGTTAAGCTCCTTGACCTGGCCTTCCTTTATCTGGCTGTACAGTTCATCCAGGCGGCTGACCTTTTTGGGAAGACCGGCCTCCTTCTGTTTTTCAAGAGCGCGTTTTTCCAGGATGGTCCTGGCTTCCTTATCGCCGGGGACGGCGTCAAGGATGTCGCCGGCCTGGGGCACTGAACTCAATCCCAGGAGGATGACGGGCATGGCCGGCTCGGCTTTCTTTACCCTCTTGCCTTTGTCGTTGAGTAAGGCCTTCACCTTGCCCATGGTCGTGCCTACCACCACCGTATCGCCGATGTGCAAAGTCCCTGCCTGGACCAGCACGGTCGCCAGGGGACCCTGGGTCTTGTCCATTTCCGCTTCAATCACGGTGCCGACAGCGGCCCGGTTTGGATTTGCCTTAAGGTCTGACACCTCGGCCACCACCAGTATGTTCTCCAGAAGACCGGATATGCCCTCGCCCTTTTTGGCCGAAACATTGACGGTGATGACGTCGCCCCCCCACTCTTCGAGTACCAGGCCGAGTTCACCCAACTGCTTCTTGACCCTTTCGGGGTTGGCCCCCGGTTTGTCCATCTTGTTGATGGCCACGATTATCGGCACGCCTGCGGCCCGGGCATGGTCGATCGCCTCGACGGTTTGCGGCATTACACCGTCATCCGCCGCCACAACTATGATGGCAATGTCGGTAACGTTGGCGCCCCGGGCCCTCATGGCAGTAAAAGCCTCATGGCCCGGGGTATCCAGAAAGGCAATCTTACGGCCGTTGTAGTCTACCTGGTAGGCGCCGATATGCTGGGTAATGCTGCCGGCCTCGGTAGCAATGACATTAGTATGGCGAATTGCGTCCAGCAGGCTGGTCTTGCCATGGTCGACATGGCCCATGATGGTCACTACCGGCGGCCGGACCACCTGGTCCTTTGAAGGCTCTTCAACAAAGCGGGTTTTTATTCCTTTTTTCTCCTGTGCGGCGCCGGCTCCCGGTCTTGCCGCTTCTTTTATTTCATAATTAAGATCCCTGTCGACACCAA
>CAZFEA010000068.1:3481-12168 GCA_964518085.1 uncultured Dehalococcoidia bacterium | reverse complement strand
GCCCACCAAAACTTGACTCATTTGTTAACTTTCGCCCCCAAGAAGGATGCTACTGGCTACTGTTTGGGCACGCCCAGCGTGCCGCTACTGACTACTGATCAAGAGGAGGTTACTATGAACACGTCAAACGGGGCTTTTTGCGCCGGTGTCGATGTCGGCTCGGTCCAGGCCAAGGCAGTGATCCTGTCCGGGGGCAAGATCGCCGGCAAGGGATCGGTGCCGACAACGGTGAATGCCGAAAGGAGCGGCATGGCGGCCTTAGAACAGGCCCTCAAAGCGGCCGGCCTATCGTTGAGCGATCTGGCCTATATCGTCTCCACCGGCTATGGCAGGCGAACTATACCATGCGCCAACAAGACCGTCACCGAAATCGGCTGTCACGCCCGGGGTGCTTTCTCGCTCAACCCAAAAGCCAGGACGCTGATCGACATGGGAGGCCAGGACTGCAAAGCAATACGAATCGATGAAGAGGGAAGGGTGGCCGAGTTCATCCTGAACGACAAGTGCGCCTCGGGCACCGGCAGGTTCCTGGAGGTCATGAGCCGCGTTTTCGAGGTCCCCCTGGGTGAAATGGGGGACCTGGCGGTGAAAGCGTCAAAGATTGTCCCCATGAGCAGCACCTGCACCGTATTTGCCGAGTCAGAGGTAATATCCCTGATGGCCAGGGGTGAAAAGCCGGAAGACATCCTCAATGGCGTCCACCATGCTATCGCCCAGCGCGTGGCCGGACTGCTCACCCGCGTCGGCATCGAGGACGAGGTCTTCTTCTCCGGAGGGGTGGCCAAAAATGTCGGCATGATAAAGGCGCTGGAGGAGATCCTCACCAAGAAGGTGGTGACTTCCAGCGTGGACCCGCAACTGATGGGGGCTTTGGGCGCCGCCCTTTTCGCCTCGGAAAGGATCGCCCAATGAAGGCCAAAACCGTTGACAGGATAACTCAGGCCGTCCAGAGACGCCCGGAAGAACTGGCCAGGGCCAGGCAAGCCGGAAAGAAGGTCGTGGGCTATTTTTGCTCCTATTTGCCGGAGGAAATAGTGCACGGCCTGGGACTTATCCCCATCCGCCTCGGCCGCGGTGGCAGCGACGACCTGGTGGAAATCGGCGGAAGATACATCTCCAAGGGCAACTGTGTTTTCCTGCGTGAATGCGTCGGTCTCTTCGCCGAGGGCAAAGAGCCGTTTTCCAGCAATTGCGACCTGGTGGCGGTGGCCGCCAGTTGCATTCAAATGTTCCGGTTGGCCGAGGTGGTCAAGCATTACTTTAGTGTTCCCACCCGGGTCCTGGCTGTCCCGCGAAACTTTTACCTGCCGGAGGGAAGGGTATTCTTCCAGAAGGAGGTGGATAATTTCGCCCGCCAGTTGGAAGGACTGGCCGGTAAACAGCTTGATCCCGCGGCATTGAAAGAATCCGTGGAACTCTACCGCAACATACGGCAGACCCTGTTGAAGGTCTATGCCCTCCAGGCCCTTGATCCCGCGCCGATAAGCTGGAAAGAGGTCTTTGACGTGGTCCATGCCGGGTTCTTTCTTGACCGGGCCGAATATCTTTCTCTCCTTCAAGACCTCCTTTCGGAACTGACGGGACCGGAGGCCGCGGCTGCTTCCGTGGCGGCCAAGAGAGATGACCGCCCGCGTATCTTGATTTCGGGGACCATCATACCTCCCGGCGATACCAAGCTGTTAGACATCATCGAACAAAGCGGCGGCAGGGTGGTCGCCGATGACCTGTGCACCGGGTTGAGATTTTTCAGCGGGCTGACCGTCAAGGAGCCATCTGTTTCCGGGATTGCCGATGCCTACCTGGACAAGATTCCATGCGCCACTTTGCCATATCTCCCTTCGCTGGAGACCGACCGCCGGCTGGCCAACCTTTCACAAACGATAGACACGTACCGCGCCGACGGGATGGTGTTTCATACCCTCCGGTTTTGTGACGCCTTTTCCTTTAAGGCCACGGAAACCAAAAGGTTCTTTGAAAAGAAAATAGCCTTCCTGGAAATCCACACCGAATATGCCGATTCCGACATCGAGTCCATAAGGACACGGATCGACGCCTTCATGGAGTTGCTGGATACCAGAAGACTGGTAAAGGGATCGAGATGAATAATGGCGCTGCCAAGATAATTCCCTCTCTCTTGACGGGAGAGGTCAGAGCCTGCCCTGAGCGTAGCGAAGGGGTGAGGGTGAAACAGGTACGATAGGCTTTCTAGCCTGTCGCTGCAGGCTGGAAAGCCTGCGGTACCGGAAAAGGGTAAATCGTCATGCGTAAAAGTGTAAAGATGCTATCCAAAAACGGCTTGATGGCCTATCCCCCGGAGATAAAAGAGGATTTCCTGGCCACCGGCGGACTCGATTTCAAATACAACCGCCCGGTCTCGGCGGAGGAGATATGGGAGTTCCTCACTGTCGAGGCCCCACAGCGCTTTCCCATGGCCTTCGTCGACGACCCGAATGTCTATCTTATCAAGCCCAGCCCGTACGTTGAATTCCTGTGGACGCTGAAATACCGCTACTGCATGTTGACCTCCAAAGACAGGACCGCCAACGCCAGGGAGAGGGGCATACCGGTGGTGTTCGTCCAGGGGGGGCAGACCCAGGACCCCTATTATGCCGCCGGCGCCATCGCCACCAGGCCTTATGTGGCCATCACCCTCCGCGGCGGAATGGCCGACGGCCTGACCTACCAGCAACGAACGGTCCGGGACAAGAAGCTGATGGAAGAGGGAAGGAAGCTGATCTCTCCCGAGGCATGTAACGGCATGATAGTGTCATATCACCTGATCAAAAGCGGCCTGGCGCCGACTGACCTGGTTGCACCTTACCTTGCGCTACGTTGCTCCGATATAGCCTACTGCGTCGAGGCGCACCGGGCCACGGAACGAAACACCCCGACTTTCCTGGTTGATTTTCCCGTGGACTACCAGCCGGGCCAGGACTGGAAAATCGAATACGTCGCCGAGGACCTGCGCCGCCTGGTGAAAGAGATAGTCAAAGTGGGCGGTACCGAGCCGACGGATGAGGAGATGCGGCAACAGATAAAACAACTGAATTATGCCCGCCGGGTGGGGCGGGAATGCACCGAGACCTGGATGACCGCCAAATACGTCCCCTCCTATGGCTTCGATTATCGTTTCCTCATCGCCCTGGCCAACGATCTGCTGGGCGACCCGGTAGCGGCCACCCAAATACTGGAACAGGCGCGGAAAGAGATCAAGGAAAGGGCGGAAAATGGAATAAAAGGCATCGAAGTTGATGAGGACCCGGTCCGGTTGTTCATCTGCGGCTCCTGCTATACGCCCAACACCTACCGCATGGAGGCATGCGGCGGGGCAGCGGTGGGCTACGACGACCAGTACAACCGGCTGCTCGGCGAGGTGGAGGAAACCGGAGATCCCTACTGGAACATGGCCAAAGCGGCGCTGTCATGGCCCTACGAAAGGTCCACCGAGGATCGGGCCAAATGGACAGCCAGCGCCGCCAGGATGGCACGCTGCGACGGCATAGTATTTGCCGCCAACTGGGGCTGCCAGTACCAGTCGGCGGTGGCCCGGATGATAGGTGAAATTGTGAAAAAGGAGGCCGGCATTCCGGCCCTTACCCTGGAGGTGGATACGCTTACCCTGTTTGAGCAACTGGAACAGTCGGAGAACCGCACCGAGGCTTTCATTGAAATGCTTGCCGCCCGGCGAAAGTGACACCCTGTCCGGGGACCCAGGTTTACCTCCCCCTTTCGCAAAAGGGGGATACAGGGGGATTTGCCCTTTTTCAAAGGGGGAGACGGCGACATTTTCCGAGCAATGGAAAAATGATATAATGCCCCTAATCTAACAAAGCGGAGTTGATTATGAAAAGGCATGTTTCTCTCGGATTGTTTCTATCTATCGCCGTAGCCCTGGTAGTTAGCGCCTGCACCGGCGCTGCCGTGGCGCCGGCGCCCCCGGTCTCGGGCGGGGCGGGGAAAGGGCCATCCAGCGGCGCGGCCGTTCCGGCATGGCAGCAGAAATGGGACCAGACGCTGGCCGCGGCCAGAAAAGAGGGTAAGGTTACCGTTTACGGTCAGCTTGGTCCTGAGGCCAAAGTGGGACTGATGACCGCGTTCAAAGCCAAGTACGGCATCGAACTGGAACCGGTTATCGCCCCGGACCTGGAAATCACCACTCGTTATGTCGAGGAGACCAGGAAGGGCGTCCACCTGGCCGATGTTATTTTCGGCGGGGCTACCACCCTCCTCAACACCGTCAAACCCGGCGCCGCCCTTTCGCCGCTGGCCCCCAACTTGATCTTGCCGGAAATAAAGGAGACCAGGGTATGGCGTGGGGATGTTATTCCATTGCTGGACAAAGACCAGACCATAATAATGTCTACCCTGGGACGGGTCTTTTATGCCATTTTCAACAGCGAGATGGTGAAAGAAGGCGAGATTACCACCTTCAAGGACTATCTCAACCCGAAGTGGAAGGGCAAGATCGTCATGTTCGACCCTACCATCTCCGGCAACACTTCCACCTGGAACAGCCTGCTCCTTTCCCGTGTGATGGGTGAGGATGAGGGCAGGAAGTATCTAAGAGGGTTGGCCGAGCAACAGCCGACCAT
Source organism: uncultured Dehalococcoidia bacterium (assembly GCA_964518085.1). GTDB lineage: Bacteria > Chloroflexota > Dehalococcoidia > JACQUA01 > JACQUA01 > JACQUA01. Next base: position 7,576 of record CAZFEA010000068.1, on the reverse strand, counting down.
TATCAGAGACAAGCGACTGCCGGTGGAGTGGACGGCCAAGGGGCGTTTCCCGGTACATATCGGCCCGAACATGCAGGCGACCCAGGAGTTCGTCAAGGCCGGAGCGCCGATAAAAGCCACCCGGGAAGAGGTCGCTTTCCTGAATCCCTCCTCGAGCTGCTTCGCCATGGCAGGGACACCGGCAAATCCCAACGCCGCCATTGTGCTGGTCAACTGGCTGATGACCGCCGAAGGCCAGGCTATCATCAGCAAAGCGTGGCTCCAGGCCGCCGCCAGGGCCGATGTGCCGACCACGGACCTGGACCCCATGACGGTCGCCACCGCCGACCAGAAACAATACCTCACCGACGAAGCGGTCACGTTGTACAACAGGAACGCCCAGAAAATCGCCCAGGAAATCTTCGGCCATCTCATGAAATAAATTGATGCCGTTTGGCCGAGGATCCAGATAAGGTAAGAGGAATGATAAGACTACCACGGATGTTTGCCGTTTCTCTCGTGGCAATCCTGATCGCCTTCGGATGCCGGCAGCCCATGGGTCCGGCATCTCCTGACGCTACAACCACCCCGGCGCCACCGAAGCCGGCGCCCCGGTCAGTCACCGACACCCAGGCACCGGTGCTGGCCGAGGCCAGGAAAGAAGGAGTCGTGACCATCTATTCCCTCTGGAAGCCCGAGGTCAGGATCGCGCTGACCCAGGCATTCCGGGAAAAGACGGGGATCAGTCTTGAAGTAGTGCCCTTCAGCCGGGGCGAAGACATGGCCGCCAGGGCGCAACAGGAAAAGGCGGCCGGGATCGTGGCCGTGGACGTTTTCGGAGCGGGGGCGTCAAGCTTCATTTCGGTAATGAAACCGGCAGGAATCCTCGGCCCCATGGAGCCGGTGCTATTCCCCGGGGTGGAAACCGAGTCTAAAGTGTGGATCGGGGGAAACTTCCCTTACACCGACAGGGACAAAAGGATCATACCCATGACCCTGGTGGTGAACCGTGACATTATGTATAACTCGACGCTGGTCAAGAAAGACCAGATCACGTCCTTCAAAGACCTGCTGAAACCCGAGTTCAAGGAAAAAATCTCCGTCGACGACCCGGCAATGACCGGCGCCGGCGCGGCAACCTTCAGTCTCCTGGCCAATAAGATATGGAACCTGGAGGAGGCCAAGGACTTCCTGCGGCTGCTATTGAAACAGCAGAAAGCCACCATCCAGAGAAATAACCGGCTTCATTTTGAGGGTGTAGCCCATGGCAAGTACTTGGTGGGCATCGGCAACAATCACGCGGCGCTGTCCGAGTTTATCGCCGCCGGCGCCCCGATTGACATCGTATATACAAAAGAAGGGGTCTCAGGCAATCCAAGCTCCGGAACGATTGCTGTTCCCTCCAGGTTTGCCCATCCCAACGCGGCCAGGGTCTTCGTAAACTGGCTGGTCTCCAGGGAAGGGCATACGGTGTTCTCTCGCAGTTTCGGCGCGGCCAGCTTACGCAGCGACGTATCTGCCGAGGGAATAAACCCCCGATTTCTGGTCCAGCCGGGCGAAAAGCTATTCATGCAAGACGAAGAGGAGATCATTTCGCGCCCCAGGCTGCGCAGCATTTTTAAAGAGATAGTTGACGCCAGTAACTGATTTCCCCCGAAAATAACGGTATCACAGGCGTTCCCGCCTGTGAGACAATGTTTCCGCTTAAGCGTTGTGAAGCGTGCCCCAGGGGCGTTTGTTAAGGAGTTCAATGGCCGAAAAAATGTCAATTGACGAGTTCCTGGGTACAGTAAGAAGCAGAAGAAGCTGCCGCAAATTCAAGCCGGACCCCATTCCCGACGAGTGGATCGAAAAAATACTCGAGGCCGGGCGGTGGGCCATGTCCGGGGCCAACGGCCAGCCCTGGGAGTTCATCGTCATTAAGGACCAGACTACCAAAGATAAGATCGCCGAGATACTGATCCGCAACCGCAGCCGTGTCTTCCAGATCGAGCGGACCAGGGTGGAAGAAGTGCGAATGCCAGCGTACAAATCGATGCCGGCCACCGTGCCCGCTATGAAAACAGCGCCGGTGATCATCGCCATGGTGGGCGACCGCAGGACTGTCCAGGCTACCGTGCTCTATGTCCGATATGTTTTCGGCGAGGGAGGCCCCGGGGCGACGTACTTCAAAAACATGGCCAACGCCACCCAGCTTATATGTCTGGCGGCGGCGGCGCTGGGATTGGGAGCGCAGTGGTGCAGCACCAACAGTGGCTGGGAGGAATCCCTGAAGGCCCTTCTCAAGGTGCCGGAAGAGCTGGCAGTCCCCACCCTTATCCCTATCGGTTTTCCGGCCGAGAAGCCGGCGCCACCCTACCGCCGCAAGCTTTCCGAGTTGGTCCACTATGAGGCCTATGATAACTCTCGCTACCGGACGGGAGAAGACATTTACAACTTTCTGGTCGAGCTGCGCAAGCGTAGCAGCGGGGCCTATGCCCATGGCATATAGCGCCCGGTTATCGATCGGCGCCGTAGGGGCCGACCTATGTGTCGGCCCGAGGCGGGCGAACACGCAGGTTCGCCCCTACGGGATGGTACATCAGAGTTCGGAGGCTTAATGTACCGCGCTGGCAATGAACTGAAGGCCGACGTACTGGTCATCGGCAGCGAGGCCGCCGGGGCCAAGGCGGCCATCGAGGCGCGCAGCCATGGCGCCAGCGTGCTGCTGGTGACCAAGGGAGTGATGGGCCGCAGCGGGTCCACGGTGACTGCCGGAGAGGCGGTTCAGGCGCCTCTCGGTCATGGCGACGCCAGGGACAATCCGGACGTTTTTTTTTCCGATGTGGTCAAAGGCGGTTCTTACCTCAACAACCAGCCCCTGGTAGAACGACTGGTGAATCTGGCCAACAACGAAGTTGTCAGGATGGAGCAATGGGGCGCGAACTTTGTCAAAAACAAAGAAGGCAAATACGTCCAGGTCCAGATGCCGGGGTCGTCCTATCCCAGAGCCTTGAGGGTGGTGGGGGGCGGGTTGCAATGGCGCAAGTCTCTGAGGGCCGAAACCAGGAGATTGGGCATTGTGCCCATGGAAGAGTTCTTCATCACCCGGCTTCTGACCTGGGACGGGCAGGTAGCCGGGGTGGCGGGGGTATCCCTGCTCACCGGCGAGGTCCGTGTCCTGCGGGGCAAGGTGACAATACTGGCTACCGGTGGCGCCGGACAGCTATTCGAACATACTGACATGCCCTCGGGCGCAACCGGCGACGGCATGGCGCTGGCTTTCAATGCCGGCGCCGAGCTCCAGGACATGGAGTTCCACCAGGTCTTCCCTTACCACTGCTACGGTCCTCCGGGCCGGGAGCATCTTTCCATCGCCGCACTGCGATACGTTCTTCACGCCAAATTGTTCAATTCCCGGGGCGAGGAATTCCTGGAACACTACATACCTTTGAGTAAGGGCTGGGGACTGAGAGACCCTACCTCCAGGGCGATTTACCTGGAGAACAAAGCCGGCCGGGGAAGCCCTTCGGGCGGCGCTTACCTGAGCGTCATCCATTTGCCGGCTAACCTGGTCAATGATACCCTGAAACTGGTGTCGCCCAGGGTCTTCAGCAAGCTGCAAAGCCGTGGCGTCGATCTCTCCAGAGAGGCCTTTGAAGTAGGACCTTGCGTCCATTACACCATTGGCGGCATAAGGATCAATGTCGACTGCGAGACGACCATACCCCGTCTCATGGCGGCGGGCGAAAATGCCGCCGGGATGGACGGCGCCGAGAGGATTGACGGCGGTCCGGCTATTTGCTGGTGCCTGACCATGGGCCATGTGGCCGGTAGACAGGCCGTGGAAAAGTCGCAAGACCTGGACTGGCTGCCTGTCGAAGGAAAACAGGTGGAAGACGAGCAAACGAAACTGAACACCTTCTGCTCGCGGCAACAGGGCATACTGGGAATCGATGTCAAGGACAAGATCAAGCACATCATGTGGGAGAAGTGCGGGCTGGTCCGGGACAGGAGCGGGATGGAAGAAGGACTGGCGGCCATTCAGGCCATCAGGGAAAACGACCTGCCCCGGCTGCATGCGCCGGGGCCGTCTAAGTGCTTCAACGTTGGACTGGTCGATGCCCTCGAAGTGGA
>CAZFEA010000068.1:0-3471 GCA_964518085.1 uncultured Dehalococcoidia bacterium | reverse complement strand
GTGGAAAACATGGCAACCCTGGCCGAGTTGTCGCTCAGGTCGGCTTTGATGCGACAGGAAAGCCGCCGGGCCCATTACCGGTCGGACTTTCCCGCCACCAATAACCGAGACTGGATGAAGAACATCATCGTCAAGAGCGACGGAGGCAAAACTGGATTCCGTACCGCGGTTCCGGTCATGCACCGTATGCAACCGCCGGTCGAGACACCTTTAGAGGAGACCCATGAGCGAGGAAGCTAAGGTGACGATATTTCGCTTCGACCCCACCGTCGACAGGGAATCTCGTTATGAGACCTACCAATTGCCACCCGAAGGCTGGAAGAATCTGACCGTCCTGGAAACATTGAGGTGGATATACCGGCATCTGGACCCGGGCCTCTCTTTCCGCGAGTCCTGCCGGGTGAAAATGGTCTGCAGCGCGTGCATGTTAAGGCTCAATAAGAAGGCAATCCTGGCGTGCGATACGCCCTCGGTACGGGAGATGCTCCTTGAGCCGGCGCCTAACCGGCCATTGATCAAGGACCTGGTAGTCTCTTTTAATAGTGAAAAATCGCAACTGCAACGGTAGCCGCGGGCCAGCGGCCCGCGGCTACGGCTAAACTCGACCGTCCGTTTCACCCTGACCCCTTCGGCTTCGCTCAGGGCAAGCTCTGACCCTCTCCCGTCGAGGTCCCCGTCGAGGAAGAGGGAAGTAGCCCGCAAGGAGCAATAATATCGATATCATGAAAGAAAGAATCAAGCAAATAGCTTCCGAAAACGAACTCGACTACGTCGGGATTGCCCCGGTAGACAGGTTTGTCAATGCGCCGCCGGAGCACCGTCCGACCGACCTCCTGCCCGGGGCTCGTTCCGTGGTCTCGATGGCCGTCAAGATTTTCAAGGGGGCCCAGTTGTCCATGACCAGGGGATTCAACCACCGCGAGTTGCGCCACCTGGTTTTCAGCTACCGCTGGTTCGCCTATGGCCTGACCAACCTCCATTTCATGGACAGGGCCGCTTTGCTGGTGGCGCAGATGCTGGAACAAGAGGGACATGTAGCCGTGCCGATAGCCGCCAGCGGGGTCGGCTACTCCAGAGACCATTTACAGAATTTCTCCAACCGGCATGCCGGCGTGGCCGCGGGCATAGGCGAGTTGGGCTGGAACGGGCTTTGCCTCACCCCGTGGAATGGTCCGCGGCAAAGATTTGTCTCCATAATCACCACGGCTGAACTGTCGCCGGACCCGATGTACTCCGGCGCGAAACTTTGCGATCTGAAGAAATGCATCGAACTCGGCCAGGGTACGCCCCTGTGCGTCAAGATCTGCCCGATGAATGCCTTCACCCGGGAAGGGAAGAAGGAAGTGGACATCGGCGGCAAACACATGGAATACGCCAAACTGGACTTCAGGGCCTGCAGCAGCGTACACGAGAGAATCATAGATACCGATCATCCCGGCAGGTTGACCGGACCGATGGCGCCGGGCGCCGAGTTTGAACCCAGGTACCAGTTGGAACGCCTGGTGTACAAGAGGGGACACGGTTGCGGGTTCTGCCTCTTCGTGTGTCCGGTAGGCGAACCTGAGGACATCAAGCATCTGATGGACCCCGAGCTCAAAGGAAGGTTATAGAACGTGGAACTCAAACAGAAGATCAAGGACCTTGTCCTGGCCAACAAGCTCGACTACGTCAGGGTCGCCCCGGCGAGTTCGCTGGAGAATGAGCCCCAATGGTTAAGGCCGGAAGATTTCCTGCCGGGCGCGCAAAGCGTCGTCTCGATTGGAATGAAGCTGGGGATTGGCGTCCAACTGGCCAACAAGATGGCCTATCACAACGGCCCTCGCCACGCCATATATTCCTACATGTGGCACGGATTTGGATTGCCCAGCCTGCATTTTATCGATCGCACATCGCTGCAGCTATGCCGGTTGATTGAAAAGGAAGGGTATGTCGCGGTGCCGGTGATGTCGGCTTCCACCATCGATACCCGGGGGTCCATATCGGAGTTTTCCAACCAGCATGCCGCGGTAGCTGCCGGCGGCGGGGAGCTGGGCTGGAGCGGGCTGGTGTTGAATGCCGAAGCCGGTCCCAGGGCCAGATATGGCTCGGTGATCACCAATGCCCCGCTGGAACCGGACCCGGTTTTCAAGGGCTCCCGCCTGTGTGATGTCGAGAAGTGCAAACAGCTTGGAAACGGCCGGCCGTTATGCGCCGCCGCCTGTCCCACGGGGGCCATCGGGCTCGAGGCGGAGACGGTGAGAATAGGGGACGCCGGTTATCAGACGGCAAGGTTCGACCGCTTCCGGTGCGCCTGGGGTTCCATGGGTCTCAGCAAGAATGCCCTGGGCCTCAAGGATATTGCCATGCCGGAAAAACTGGGTTATGCTGAGCTTGCCGCGGCGCTGAAAGAGAGGGAGACCAGCCAGACCCTGGAGCTGATGGTCATCAGCCGGGGGGACTACTGCGGCCAGTGTATCATGGAATGCCCGGTGGGCGATCCCGAAAGGATAAGGCAATTGCTGTCATTGCGAACGTAGCGAAGCAATCCCGTGAGGGTGTGTCCATCATAGAGCCGCGACGATGTTGGCGTGGCCCGCTCTCAAATTGACCGGAATGCGCTTAACAAAGCCAGACTTCACCCTCACCCTAACCCTCTCCCGTCGAGGGAGAGGGAACTGAGCGCGGCAACAATAACGAAGGAGGACCACCATGGTAAGAGCTGAAGAAGTACACGTGCTGAAGGCAATGAAAGAGGCCAGGACAGCCCTGGAGATGAAGAAGTCCTGGCATGCCCAGAGACCGGGATACAAAGACCCGCCGGGGGCCAGCGAGCTGGACCTCTACACCCAGCGAAAGCCGGAAATGGTACACACCTTTGCCCACAATGCCCTTACCCAGTTAGTAGACCGCGGCATCCTGGACCCCAAGACCAGGTACCTGGTCATTTCGGCGTGCTACATGATGCAGGGACAATGGGGCGGGCTGCTCAAGATGTTGTCCAACGCCAAGGCGGCCGGGGCTACCGAGGAAGAAATGATGGAAGTGGCTTTCATCGCCTGCTATTCGGTATCCAAACATATGCTCGTCGGGACGGGCGGCGCGCTGCAAAAGGTATTTGAAAACCCGATCTTTCAGAACATAAAGCCACAGCAGCCAGAGAAGGAGCTTGCTCGCAAGTAACAGGAGATAAATTGGTTGAAAAAGTCCTCGAAAGGGAACGCGGACCCGAGCCCCAGGAAACCGTCTATGACCAGCTACGTGGCATTGATAATGTCCGGATAAAGGGCAGGCGCGAAGGCAAGGTCGTTCTCAAGGGCAAAGATTTCCAGTGGAACCAGAGCCGCCAGGGGTTCTCAAAATGGTACACTTATGAGGGTAACTGGGACCAACTGGGCGTCTCAGGCTGGCGGATCTTCATCAATCTGATAAAGCATCATGGCGGCAAGCACCGCCACCAGGGCGGGCTGGCCATTTATGTGCTAAGCGGGAGAG
>CAZFEA010000067.1:0-12228 GCA_964518085.1 uncultured Dehalococcoidia bacterium | reverse complement strand
TGCTTCAGACCTGCTCCTGGTGGGTGTGGTGCTGGCGGTTGCATTGATCATGAGATCCTGAAGGCGATCGCCAGACGCAGGTGGGCTGGCTGTAGCCGCGAGCCGAATATCGGCGGGGTCGAAGACCGTCATAACACTTAGGGGCTGTCCACCAATAACCTGAACAATGAACCACGAGATTACACAAGATTCTCCGGCCGGTTTCCAGACTCGGTTGAGCCCTTACACCGCCGTTTCTTACTCAAATCTGTGCCAATCTCGTGAAATCTTGTGGTTCGACGCCCTTTTCCTCATGCTATAATGCCTCCGGTTACACCCTCGCCCTAACCCTCTCCCGTCAAGGGAGAGGGAACGAGGATGTCGAGGGAGAGGGAACCGGAAACCCTGGATTTGTTTACTCATCTTCACGTTCACACTGAATTTAGCCTGCTGGATGGCATGTGCCGCATAAACAAGCTGGTGGCGCGGGCCAAGGATCTGGGCATGAAGAGCCTGGCGATCACCGACCACGGCAATATGCATGGCGTCATCGATTTCTACCTGGCGGCAAAAGAGCAGGGCATAAAGCCGATCATCGGCAGTGAGGCCTATGTGGTCCCGACCGGGTCCGCCAGGGGGGCGTCGGAGAAGAACCAGGCGCACCTGGTCCTTCTGGCGCGCAACGAGACCGGCTACCGTAATCTCATATATTTGATTACCCGGGCCAACCTGGAAGGCTTCTACTATAAGCCGCGCATCGATAAGGCGCTGCTCAAGGAACACGGCAAAGGGCTGATCGCCCTTACCGCCTGCCCCCAGGGCGAGGTCCCGCGGCTGCTGGTGGCGGGCCGCATGGATGAGGCCAGGAGGACCCTGGAGGAATACCGTGAGGTCTTTGACGCGGTTTTCCTGGAAGTCCAGAGACATCCCATTCCCGAGCTGGACATCATCAACCGGGGATTGGCCGCCTTGAGCCATGCGACCGGCGTTCCCATGGTGGCTACCAACGATGTTCACTACATTCGCCGCGAAGACGCTCCGGCCCAGGACATCCTGGTGTGCATCGGCACCAATAGCAACATCTACGATGAAAAACGCCACAAGATGACCGGCGAAGACTACTGGTTCAAGACAGAGGAAGAGATGCTGGGAGTGTTCGCCGATATGCCTGAGGTGGTGGGGAACACGGAGCGGGTGGCCGAGATGTGCGCCCTGGATCTGGACTTCGGCCGTTTGCACCTGCCGGAGATCGACATACCCCGGGGCATGACCTCTCATGCCTATCTGACGCAGCTTTGCCGGGAGGGCCTGCCCAGGCGCTATACAAGGGTAACCCCGGAGATCGAAAACCGGCTGAAATACGAGCTCGAGGTCATCGAGAAAACCCAGTTTGCCAACTATTTCCTGGTGGTGTGGGACATCATGTTTTTCGCCCGCGGGCGGGGCATCATGTCCACGGTTCGCGGCAGCGCCGCCTCCAGCGTGGTCCTCTACTGCCTGGGTATCACCGAAATCGATCCCCTGGCCTACACCCTGGTCTTCGAACGCTTCTTGAATGTGGAACGAAAGGAGATGCCGGACATCGACCTGGACTTCCAGGATGACCGCCGGGACGAGGTGCTGAAGTACGTGGCCGGCAAATACGGCCAGGACCACGTGGCTCATATTATCACTTTCGGCACTTTAGGCGCTAAGGCGGCCATCAGGGACGTGGGCCGGGCGATAGGCATGGCCTATGGGGATGTTGACCGGATAGCCAGGTTGGTGCCGGCTACCTTGAACATAACCCTGGACCAGGCCCTGGAGCAGGTTGGCGAGCTGCGCGAAATGTATGAGGCCGACGCCGCCATAAGGCTGCTGGTGGACAATGCCAGGAGCCTGGAAGGCATTTCCCGTCACGCCAGCACCCATGCCGCCGGAGTGGTGATCTCCAGGGAACCGCTGATTGAGCACGTGCCGTTGCAGAGGGTCAGCAAGGGGGATGGTCAATCGATGGCCATGACCCAGTTCACCATGGAGAACATTGCGCGAATCGGTCTGCTCAAAATGGACTTCCTGGGACTGACCAACTTGAGCATGCTGGCTAAAGCCAGGGAGATCATCCGGCAGGCCCGGGGTGAGTCTATCGACCTTTCCCGTCTGCTGCTTGATGATGCCAGGACCTATGAGGTGCTTGCCCAGGGCGAGACCAGCGGGGTGTTCCAACTGGAAAGCGCCGGCATGCGCAAGCACATCAAGGAATTGAAGCCGAGCGTGTTTGGCGATATCGCCGCCATGATCGCGCTGTACCGTCCCGGACCTATGGAACACATACCCACCTTCATCAAGTCCAAGCACGGCCTGGAGCCGGTGCGCTACCCCCACCAGGCCCTGGAGAAAATACTTGAAGAGACATACGGTGTGATCGTCTATCAGGACCAGGTACTTTTCATAGTCCGGGAGTTTGCCGGGTACAGCCTGGGACAGGCGGACATCTTCCGGAAAGCCATGGGTAAGAAGATTCCCGAGGTGATGAAGAAGCAGAAGACGAACTTCATCGATGGCGCCATCAAGAAAGGCTATTCCCAGGAGATCGCCGAACAGGTTTTCAGTCTAATTGAACCCTTTGCCGGATATGCCTTCAACAAGGCTCACAGCGTCAGCTACGCCATGATCGCTTATCAGACTGCCTACCTGAAGGCCAACTACCCGATCGAGTACATGACTGCCTTCCTCACAGTTCATGCGGGGGAGGCCGAGAAAGTGGCCTCGGCGGTTGCCGAATGCACCCGGCTGGGTATACGCGTTCTGCCTCCGGATATTAGGCGGAGTGACGTTGTCTTTACTATGGAGGGGGCCGGAGGCGGAATGGCCATCAGGTTCGGTCTCGGGGCCATCAAGAACGTGGGCGAAGGCGCGGTAGAGCCCCTGGTGAAAGCGCGCCGGCAGGGAAATGAGTTCAAGTCCATCGAGGATTTCTGCCGCCGGGCAGACCTCACTACCGCCAATAAGAAGGTGCTGGAGAGCCTGATAAAGGTGGGCGCCTTCGATTCCCTCAGCCCCAACCGGGGTGGTTTGCTCGAAGGGGCCGACCGCATCGTGGCGGTGGCCCAGAGGGAAAAGCGGCTGCAGCAGACCGGCCAGGCCACCATGTTCGACCTGTTTGGCAACAACTGCCCCACGCCGCTGCCAGCTATCGAGTTCCCGGCTGTAGAAGTTGGGGTCAAGGAAAAGCTGGCCTGGGAAAAGGAACTCCTGGGCATCTACGTTTCGGAGCACCCCATGAAGCCGGTGGCCCGCGACCTGGCCACCGATCCGAATGTGGTGCTGTGCGGCCAGGTTACCGCCGAACAGGCCAATCAGAGCGTGGTGATAGCCGGAATGGTGCGTTCGGTGGAAGTGAGGTCAACGCGGGAGAAGAAACCTTTTGTTTCCGCCATACTTGAGGACCTCGAAGGGAGCATCGAAGTGACTGCCTGGCCCGAGGCATATCGATTGTCCAGGGACCTCTGGGAAGAAGGCAATATTCTGATCGTCCAGGGGAAAGTCAAGTTGAGGGAGGAGAGGGTGAACGTTGTCTGTGACCGGGTCAATATTTACCGGCCCCATGCCCAGGGTAGCGGGGAGAAAGAGGCTACAGAAAAGGCAACGCCGCGAAAGGCGGCGCCGGTTACGGATCTTGCCGGGCCGGCGCCGGTGGTTCCGGGTGGGCCTTCCGCCATCCCTGGCGTCACCCAGCCGGTCATTCCCAGGGCGAAGCAGCTTCGCATTCAGATACGGGAGAGCGGCGACCGGAATAAGGACCTGGCGCTGCTTAACGAAATCATGACTGTTCTGAAGCGGTATCCCGGCCGGGAAAAGCCGTTTTTGACCATCGTCGGTGGCGATGATACGGTGAATCTGGAGCTTCCCGGCCTGCTGGTTTCAAGCGACGGCGGTCTGAAGAAGGAACTGGGGTTGCTGGGGCCGGATGTTGCGCTGGCGTAGCGGCACGCTGCCGCGTGCCGGCAGTTTTTCAATCTCCAGCAGCTTTCTCTTGAGGTCAAGTCCGCCGGCGTAGCCGCCGGGACCATGGGCGGCCACGACGCGGTGACAGGGTATGATGATCGGGACCGGATTGGCGGCCATCGCCTGGCCCACGGCGCGAGTGGCTTCAGGATTGCCGGCCTGGCCGGCGACCCAGGCATAGGTCCTGGTCTGGCCATAAGGAATGCCTTTGACTATCTCCCAGACGGCCGTCCGGAAGGATGGCGCCCCGGCAATATCCAGGGTTTCCCGCGTGAAGTCAACGGGTTTCCCGGAGAAGTAGTCCCGCAGGCGGTATCCGAGGCCGAGGTACATCAGGTCGTTGTTGGTGGCCTGCTCCTGGCGCCGCAATACCTCGCGGACGGCATCTGTAGCTGAGGCCTTGGGCAGGACCAGGCGCTTGATGCCGCGTTCCGAACCGACTATGGCTATCCAGCCGGGGGCGGTGGGGAAGACGGAGTAGAAGTAGCGGACGGTCAACTGAAAGATTGAAAGATTTGAAAGATTCTCCACCCCGTGTGATGTCATTTCGAGGAGTCCGGCGCGGCATACGACCATGCGGCCCGGCGAGCCGCGCCGCTATGGGGCGGGCGAGCCAGCGAGACCCCGATGTTGGGTCTCGCTGGCTCGCCCCTACGATGGGCTAACTGCTATTTGCTAACCGCTGATAGGCTAATTTAGTCGCAGAAGACGGCGGTGCAGGTCTCGGGAGGAAGCCGGAGATAGACATCATCGCCGCGGCGTATTCTCGTCGTGGGATGCAGTCTGGCCCGCAGGATGTCTCCATCTATGGCAATGGCAGCATCGACGTATTCGCCGAGGAAGGCGCTTACATCCACCTTGCCCGCGATCACGTTGGCTTCGGCCCCCGGTTTCTTCTGATCGACCTCGATGTTCTCCGGGCGGATGCAGAGAATGACCTTGTCGTTGGGCTTTGCCCCTTCCGGCAGGTAGGCGCTGAATTCGCCGTGCCGGGTTTTGATCCTGCCCAGGGACCCCGCCGGAGCGGTCTGGGACACGGTGCCTTCGAAGAAATTCGAGGAGCCGATGAAGTCGGCGACGAAGCGGCAGACGGGCTTGGCGTAAATGTCCCGCGGCGAGGCCATCTGGATGATTTTTCCATCGCTCATTACCGCAATGGTGCGGGACATGGCCAGGGCTTCTATCTGATCATGGGTGACGTAGATGGTGGTGATATCCAGCTTGCGCAGAAGTTCTCTCAGTTCCAGGCGCATTGCCTCCCTGAGTTTGGCATCGAGGTTGCTCAACGGTTCGTCCAGGAGCATTACCTCGGGCTCGCGGACCAGCGCCCTGGCCAGGGCCAGTCTTTGCTGCTGGCCGCCGGATAGCTGCGGCGCCGGCCGGTCTTCGAGCCCGCCCAGGCGGACCATGTCGAGGGCCTGGAGGACCTTCTGCCTGACCTGGGCGTTGCTCAACCCCTTGCGGTCGACCCGCAGAGGAAACGCCGCGTTTTCGAAGACCGTCATGTGGGGCCAGATGGCATAGGACTGGAAGACCATTCCTATCTGCCGCTTGTTCGGCGGCACATTGATTTTCTTGTCACCGGAGTAAATTAGTTTGTCGGCAATTAGGATGTCGCCCGACAGCGGTTTTTCCAGTCCGGCGATACAGCGTAACGTGGTGCTTTTCCCACAGCCGCTGGGTCCCAGCAGGGTGAAAAAAGCGCCCTTTTCCACTTCGAAACTGACATTCTGGACGGCCTTCACGTCGCCCCGGCCTGTTTCAAAGGTTTTGTACAGATTCTTGACCTTGACCATCTAGATCTCCTGCCATAATAGTTTTGAACTGAACTTGAATCATCCTGTTCGGGACTGGCCGTCCTTTGGGGATATTCTACTCAACTTAATTCCTGAACACAAGTGACTTAATGACTACTGGAACTACCTGGGCTTCGGGCATCACCTCACCGATATCTATAAAATCGAAATCCTGAAGCTCAATGCCATCTATTGATAGCACGTCCGATGGCAGGTGGAATTCCTGGGTAAGAATGTGGCCCACCAGCCGGCCGACGTCGGCATCAAATACCAGGACCAATGGAAAGCCGCGGCTTGTGGCCGGGGCCATTGCGGTCGCTATCCCCTGGCACAGTCCCTTCAGCACTTCGTAGGCCGGCCCCAATTTCCAGTGTATCGCCAGCGCCACCGGTTTTTCTTCCGGGCTGCTATCGAGTTGTCTCAACGACTTCGAAATGGCTTCAGCCACTTTTTCGGCTGACGCCCCGGAATGGTCGAAATGCGGCGCGGCTACCTGGAGATTCCTGAGAGGCAGGAGGCCCGGGTTGGAAAGGAGAATGGTGCTTCCGCTGACCTGGACGGTGTACTGCGATGCCCCGATCACCGTGGCCCGGATTCTTTCCAGTCCCCGCTGCACCGGGTAGGGAAACCCTTTGACGAAACATGCAGCCCTGATTTCCTCGGCCAGCACCGCGCCCAGATCGCCAAAACTGCGGTTTTCGTGATTATAGATGTATTCCGATACGCCTCCCGAAAAAATAAGGTGGTGCACCGGCTCCCTGAACGCTAGGGTCGGTGTCGCCATCAGCTCGCGGCCCAAAGGCGAGGGGGGCTGATTGCATATTACTTCCACCACGCTCCGGGCCAGTTCATGACATACCCTGTGCTGGATGTCGTGGGGCATTTCGTCTCCCAGCTTCAGGTCGATGCCGAGTCTCTGGAGAAGAAGTTGTCCCGGGGCTTCGAGGCGCACCAGGCGGTTGCCAGGGTCGAGAACAAACAGGCGGGCGCCGACGTTAATGGCAGCGGTATCGACCACGGCGCCGTTTTTGGCGATGCCGAACTTGGTCGTCCCCCCGCCCATGTCAATGTTCATAATATTGTGTTGCCCATCGCTGCCCTGTCCGGAGATTTCGACGGCGCCGGAGCCATAGGCGGCCATCTTGGCTTCGAGATGGTGTCCCGCCGTGGCGCATACAAATTTTCCGGCCTGGGCTGAAAACATCATGGCGATGGCTTCGGCATTGTCTTTGCGCGCCGCCTCGCCGGTGACGATGACGGCACCGGTATTGATTTCTTCCGGCTTTATTCCCGATTCCCGGTAGGCTGCGTTAATGAATTCGCTCAGTTTGGCGGTATCAATAATATTGCCTTCCACAAAGGGGGTGATCAGGATTGGTGATTCGTAAATTACCTTTTTCCTGACTATCTGAAACCGGCTGGACAGGGAGATCCCCTGCCGGCGAAGGACGATCTCGGAAAACATGAGGTGGGAGGTGGTGGAGCCGATATCGATGCCGGCGCTGCGCAATACAACGCGCTCGCTGGCCCATACGGGATCATCCTCGTCAGGCATGGTCTCCGCCGCGCTAAGGATTTCATGGGAATGTTCGAAGTCGTGACCGTTACCGTTTGCCATGTTTGACTTACTTGAAGAAGGGGTCCATCAGGGATTTCAAGCCCTTTTTGGCCAGTTCCGCCCGGAACAGCTTCTCAATTTCAGGGTCCTGGTCCTTATATTCTATTTGATCGCCGCCTTTTTTGATGTCTTCATCCACCTTGAAGGCCCTGCCCATAAGGTTCTTGCGGCTGCCCTCGCGGAGGGCCAGATACCGGGCCGGTTCGGACCCGGTGTTGAAGTGCTGGTGGAACCACTTGTCCGGCGGCACGAACATACTGCCTTTTTTCCAGTCGATCTTGACCCTGGGTTGGCCCTCGGGCCAGATGAGCGAGTAGCCGGTGCCGTTGACCAGGATAACATTGGCGCCCGGGCCATGCCGGTGGGCCTTCTTGTAGGTGCCCGGAGGAAACTCGGAGATATGGGCGGCCATGGTGTTATCCGCCAGTTCGAATAACACGTTGTTGCCCCCGGCGCCGCGTTCCGCCCAGTGATAAAGCTTGAACGAGCTTACGTCGGGAACGAAATTAGTCTCCCAGAGGCGGTCTTTCTGGCTCAAGAAACCGCCGGACCTGGTGAAGTAGTCCTGCTCCCCGGAGAAGCGGTCCTTGAAGACAAAATTATTGTGGAAGACAAAATCCAGGTTATGGAACAGGCTGATTACCGTAGGCGCGTTGGTCGCCGCCAGATACCTGGCAGGCTTGTCTCCCTGCCCGTTGTAATGCTGGTGCCACGTGTTTACCGGGATGGCAAACAGGCTCCACGCCTGCCACTCGAAAGTCTGTTTGGCGCCGCCTTCCTGCCAGATGGTGGTGGCCCCGCGGCCGCTGAGGACGACGATCATTTCCTCGTAGAGGTGCTTTTGGGGCTTGAGACTCTGGCCGGGGGGTATTTCAGCCAGGTAGGCATCGGTGACGCCTTCGCTGCCGGTCAGATTGATGATCGCGCCCTTGCCGCCTTTCCGGTTCCAGGGTTCAAGAGGCGCCTGATTGAGGTCCTCGATATAGTAGCCCCTGATCACCGGGATGCCTTCGGCCTGCACCCAGCGGTCATAGGCCGAGGCATTCTTCCTGGCTTCGAATAGTTGAACAGGATCCACGGGCATGGTTGGAGGTTACCCCTTTCTCAAGACTTTCATGTGAGGACTACCCTTCCCGGGCTCCCAGCTTCATGCCGGTGGCCCGGGCAATAATGGCCACCCCGACGCAGATAGCGGTAATAACAAGCCCAACGACCATACCCTTTTCAGGGGACATGCCTATATAGTGTTCCAGCATCAGGATGGAAAGCACGCGCCACTTCGGCGAATAGAGGAGCACGACCAGGGAGATATCCCTGATGGCACCCAGGAAGATGATAACCGAAGTGGCCACATAGGTGGGTGTTAACAGCGGCGCCATGATCCTGCGGAAGGTGTACAACCATCCCGCCCCGGACATCTTGGAGGATTCCTCCAGTTCCTTGGATATCTGGACCATGGTGCCGTCCATCACCCTGACGCCGATAGGCATTTCCTTGATAATCATCGCCAGGATGAGGATATACAGGGTGCCGTATAAGGCCGTAAGGCCTGGAATGAGGCCTCCCAGGAAAACCCATAGTAGTCCCACGGCCAGCAGCAGGCCGGGGACGGCCCAGGGAAGCCAGGACATGAAGTCCAGGGCCCCCCGGCCTGGTAGCTTGGTACGTATGTTTACGTAGCTGATAAATGAGTAGATCAACATCCCCACGAAGCCGGAGGCGCCGGCCATTATCAGCGAGTTGATAAACGAACGGAAGAAGAGAGGATCATTGAGCACGGCCTGCCAGTGGGCCATGGTATAGGGGTTGGGCAGGTGGAACATGCCCGATACCTTCATGAAGGTGCCGATAACCAGGATGGTGAAGGGCATCAGCAGGAAGACGATGATATAGGCGATGCAGAAGAAGGTGAAGAACCATTTCCATCTGCTCAGTCTGATCGGTGTAGTCCGGAAACCTTTGCCGGTAACGGTAACGTATTGCCTTCTCTGGATGATCCACCGGTTGAGGAATACCAGGCCAAAGACCACTACCATGAAAACGCTGCTGAGGGCCATGGCCGGGGGATATTGAGGGGGTTCCCACCGGAGCAAGTCATAGACCTTGGTGGAGAAGACGAAGATCTTGGCCGGCATGCCGAGCAACAGCTCGACCTCGAAGGACTCCAGGGATCGGATAAGTCCGAGCATGGTGGTGCCCATAATGGAAGGCATCAGCAGGGGAAAGGTTATGCGCAGGAGGGTGCCGAAGTTGCTGGCGCCGGACATGCGGGAAGATTCCTCCAGGGCCGCGTCCATGTTGCGGAACGCGGGGGCGAACATCAATACCCTGACGGAGGTAGACAAGGCAAGATGGGACCAGACGATGCCTCCGAAGGAGTAAATATCGAAGGGCGCTTTGGCTAGGCCGGTCAGCTTCATAATCCACTGGTTGATCAGGCCGTAGCTGGGGTCAAGCAAAAGGATCCAGCCCATGGTCATGGGCAGGATCGGCAGGAAGAAGTTCAGCCACATGGCGAATTCCAGCCAGCCTCTTCCGGGGGTATCGGTCCGGATAAGGATCCAGCAAAAGAAGGTGGCCAGCAACATGGTGATGATGGTTCGGCTTATCCCAATGGAGAAGGTCGCCCACAGGGCCTTCATAATGGTGGGGTCGGAAAACCCGATTTTGTAACCTTCCAGGGTGAAATATCCGGGTACCCCGGGGGCTGCGCTACGGAAACTTCCATATACGATCATCCCCAGGGGATATATCGTCAAAAAGCCCACCACCGCCAGCAGCAGCATCATACCCAAAAAGCGAAAGCTCATGAATCTCATTTTGAACGCTCCCTACGCTTTTGTTACCAGAAAGATTGAGAATAGACTAATCCGTCACTCCAGGACAGACTTGAACTTTTCACTCACCCGGGCCACCAGCTCGGGGGAAATCCTTATTTCCTGTGGAAATTCATCTTTCCATTCAAAAGGCTTGCAGGCGTCGATTATGGCCCTGGAGTTGTAGAAGGCGTTGGTGGGTTTGCGGATGGTGGGGTCCAGCGGGGTGCTCCAACACCGGCGCATTATGTCTATGCTCTTCTCGGGGTCGGACCTGGTGCACATTGCCCACAACACTTCCTGGAGGTTGGTTGGATCAATATCTTCGTCCACCACTACCGTATACCGTCCCATGTAGGCGCCGCGCCGCATCTGGGAAGCGAGCACCGCCGCCTGTTTGGCATGGCCGGCATATCTTTGTTTTATCGAGACGACAATGAACTGCTGCTGCGGCGCTTCCCCCATCCATACCCCTCTCACGTCGGGGACGCCGGCTTCGACGAGTTCATTGTGGGTCATGGCGCTGACCCAGATGCCGCGGAAGTAACTTGAATCACTCGGCGCCCGCCCGGGCGGAGAACCGACAATGACCGGGTTGTTCCGGTGATATATCCGCTCCACTTCGACAATCGGCGCCGGCCGGTCCTTGCTGGCATAGTAACCGGTCCATTCTCCGAAGGGACCTTCAATCTTCGTCTTGCCCACCGGTGAAAAACCGGCAATCACGATATCGGCGTTGACCGGGATAGGGAGCCCGGTTACTTCTTCCTTGATGACCTGTACCGGGGCGCCGCTGCCCGCTCCCAAGTCGCTGTATTCGGCGCCGTGGGGGAGCTCCAGGCAGCCGGTGCGAAAAACCAGGGGATGATGCCCGACGGAAATACATACCGGGGCTCTTTCTCCCCGGGCATGGTATTTCTCGTAGTGCACCCTGCCGTGTTTGCCGGGCGATATGTAGAGCGCGGTGGTGCGGCTGTCATGGACCATGATACGGTAGGTTCCCAGATTGATCTGGCCGCTGTCGGGGTCTTGAGTGATGACGGCATCGCCCGTGCCGATGTAGCGTCCGCCGTCGAGTTCATGCCACTTGGGTACGGGGAATTTTAGAAGATCGATGCTATTTCCGGAAAGGACGTTCTCCAGTATCGGCCCCTCATTTACAAACGTGGGAGGAAACTTGTCGAGATTCGAATACCACTCGGTTAGCTTAGGACGGACTACCTGGAGGAGCTCCAGTCCTTTGACATTGGTGGGCAAGTTAAAAGTCAAGGCCACCAGCGCGGCGTTGGACGTGGAGCTGGTCAGGACGCGATATCCCTGGGGGTAGCCCTTGATATTGTCGAACAGCAGCCCCCGGTATCCGGGTTTCCTCCAGTTCAACGCAGTAATGGCGCCTATCTCGAGGTCCCAATCTGCTCCATCAACCTGATCGATTTCTTTCAATGCGGTGGCTTTTCTTAACCAGGCCCTTAGATCATCCACAGATTGACCTCCTTATGTGTCTCGCGCAGTTTCTTCAATCGAGAATTCCACCTTTCCGAAGATTGGTATTACCTTGTCAACTTCAGTCTATGTTGTGCCTAAGGGTTCCGCAGGCTATAAGATCCCCGCCGACAGGCTGGAAAGCCTGTCATACCGGTGTTTACCTGTTCTATTTGTCTGCGGCATTGTAAGACAAAAATAATCATAATGTCAACTTCTTTACAGCATTTTTTGCCCGATTCTCCAGAAAATAGCGGTACCACAGGCGGCTCTGCCTGTGAGACATCGTTTTCATCGATGGGTTGTGGGCGCAGGTCGTTGGTGGCTTCTTATGTGATACAATACTTATAGCTATGCTCAAAGTTATTTCCCTTGATATGGACGGGACGCTGGTCCGCTCGGACTTTGTCGACGCGGTATGGCTCGAGGGCATTCCCGCCCTTTACGCCGAACAGCGGGGCCTGCCCCTGGCTGAAGCGAAAAAGATGGTTTTCCAGGCTTACGAGGCTGTGGGACCGCAACAAAAAGAATGGTATCTGCCCGCCTACTG
>CAZFEA010000066.1:2624-12270 GCA_964518085.1 uncultured Dehalococcoidia bacterium | reverse complement strand
AGACGCGCAACGCGCTGCCCAAATCGGTCTGGCGGCACATGAAGAACTTCAGCCGACCCTGGCGGGATTGCTCCCAGGGCTGCTCGTCGGCCTTGACTAGGACGCTGCCCTTGAAAGCCCTGTCCCGCAGCTCCATCAAATACTTGACGCTGCGCTCGTACGTGTCACGCGCCACAGGCTCTCGCTCGCGCATCCTAGTGCGGTCAATGTCTGACATACTCGCCTTTCAGTCCGCGCCGGCACATCGGGGCACCTGTCCGTCCGATCCATGCCTCTATTGGGGGCAGGTTTGAAACTTGCCCTGTCAGCCATTTTCGCCCTGAGTCTACACGGGCAAAGTATCGGTGTCAAGGTTGACAACCGCTTCTTCTTTGTGCTAGTATCGCCCCGCGACTGGGCGGCTGTGCAACCGCCGCGAGGTGGCTGACAATCGTGGTTCCCCCAACGCGATTAACTGGCTCTATTAAGGAGGAATGCAATGACAAGGAAATCCTTCGCGCCTACCGTCATCTTTCGTTTTCTCATCGTGGCGCTCCTGCTGTCCTCGGTGCTCGCGGCCTGCGCTCAGGCAGCTCCAACGCCAACGCCAGCGCCCAAGGCTCCGGCAGCGGCCACGCCGGCTCCAGCCAAAGCCCCGGCACAAGCGGCTACGCCGGCTCCGGCCAAGGCCCCGGCACAAGCAGCCACGCCGGCTCCAAAAGCGCCGGCGGCCACGCTTATTCTTTCGATCGTCTCCTGATAGCTACGGGCAGTAAGTGCTTCATTCCTCCGTTCAAAGGGGCTGACCTTGCCGGCGTCTTTACGCTGCATTCCATCGGCGATGCACGCCGTATCAAGGAGCGTGCCAGAAATTGCCGGTCGGCGGTCATCATTGGCTGCGGTGTCCTCGGCCTGGAACTGGCTGCCGCCCTGACCAAGTTTGGAATACAGGTATCGCTGATAGAGTCGGCCCCCCGGATGCTGCCAAGGCAACTGGACAACGCCGGCGCCAATGTGCTTAAGAATCTGCTGGAAGAAAAGCACGGTCTTGCTTTTTACCTTGACAGCCAGGTGCAGGAAATTGCCGGCGCCGGTCGGGCGGAAGGTGTTGTCCTGGCGGGAGGGGGCTGCGTGCAGGGTGATATCGTGGTGATTTCGGCAGGGGTCAGACCTAATGTGGGACTGGCCGAAAGGATGGGCCTCAAGGTGAACAAGGGGATTATCGTTGATGACCGCATGGAAACGAGCCAGCAAGATGTTTTCGCTGCCGGCGATGTCGCCCAACACCGCGGTATCGTTTACGGCATCGTTCCCGCGGCCCAAAGGCAGGGCGAAGTGGCCGGGGCCAATATGGCCGGCGGCAGTGAGAGCTATGAAGGGACGACGATTTCAAATTTTGTTAATGTCCTGGGTACCAGCCTGGTCAGCGCCGGCGAAATCGATGCCGCCGGCAACCGGCCGAGCCTTGTCAGGATGGACGAGGTCAAGAATTCATATCGAAAACTGGTATTTGAAAATGGCATGATCACCGGCTCAATTTTGCTCAATGACGTCAGAGGCAGCGCCGAGATTTTGCAGGCAATACAGAAAAAGATCAACGTGGGACCTTTAAGGGAGTCCTTGCTTGACGATAACTTCGATTATCAACGTCTCGTTCACGCTCAAATATAGACAGGAGGTCCGCTAAATGCAAGAAAAATGGCGATGCAATGTTTGCGGTTACGTTCACGTTGGAACCGAACCCCCGGATATTTGCCCGGTGTGCGGGGCGCCCAAAAGCGCCTTTGAAAAGATGGGCTAGAATGGAACGCGTGTGGGCCCCGTGGCGGTCCGGCTATATCAAGGCAGATAAGCCCCGCGGCTGCATTTTCTGCGACAAGACCAGGGAAAACAAGGACCAGGAAAACTATATCGTTTACCGGGGCAAGAAGAACTTCATAATTCTAAATACCTATCCCTATAATCCGGGGCACGTCATGGTCGCCCCCTACAGCCACATTGGCAACCTGGAGGAACTGACCCGGGAAGAGCTTACCGACCACATGGAAACTATGGCAAAGGCCATCGAGGCAATGAAGAAGGCCTTCAGCCCGGCCGGCTTTAATACCGGCATGAACCTGGGAAGGGTGGCCGGCGCCGGCGTCGAGGACCATGTCCATACGCACATCGTGCCGCGATGGCAGGGCGACACCAACTTCATGCCGGTAACCGCTGACACCAAGGTCTTGCCTGAATCGCTTCAGAACATATACCGGACACTCAAGGAATATTTACTTTGACTGTTGACGAGATACGAAATCTTTTCCTGAGGTTTTTTGAAAGCAAGGGGCACACGGTCCTCCCCAGTTCATCGCTGGTGCCTTACGGCGATCCCACACTTTTGCTCACCACCGCCGGGATGGTGCAGATAAAGCCCTATTTTCTGGGTGAAGCAACGCCTCCCAGCCCGAGGCTGGCATCGTGCCAGAAGTGCTTTCGCACCACCGACATTGACTCGGTAGGCGATGCCCGCCACCTGACTTTTTTTGAGATGCTGGGCAATTTCAGTGTTGCCGACTATTTCAAAGAAGAAGCCATTGACTGGGCGTGGGAGTTTGTGACCCGGCGCCTCAAGATGCCGGCGGAACGCCTGTACGTATCGGTGTTCCGGGATGATGACGAGGCTTTCAATCTATGGCGAAGGATCGGGTTCCCGGCGGAAAAGATATTTCGTTGCGGTGAGAAGGACAATTTCTGGGGCCCGGCGGGTGATTCCGGACCGTGCGGACCATGCAGCGAAATTCATTGGGACTGCGGCAACGAATATGGCTGCGACCGTCTCGATTGCGGGCCGGGGTGCGGCTGCGGGCGCTTCGTAGAAATTTGGAACCTGGTTTTTACCCAGTATGACCAGGACAAGCAGGGCCGACGGACCCCGCTGCCAAAGCCCCATATCGATACCGGCATGGGACTGGAGAGAGTGGCCATGGTCCTGCAGGACAAGCGAAATGTATACGAGTGCGATGCTTTCGTGCCCATCATCGACAAAATACAGACATCGGCCGCGCCGGCCAAAGCCTTGGGGGAAGGGGGGCAACGCGCAATCAAGATCATTGCCGAACACAGCCGTGGTTGCGTGTTCCTGATATCAGATGGTGTCATTCCAAGCAATGACGGCCGCGGATATGTCTTGCGGCGAATGTTGCGCCGGGCCATGGCCCTCGGTAAGAAACTGGACATGCCCGCGGGCGCCCTGAATGGGGTGGCCGACGTGGTTATTTCAAAAATGGCCTTCGTTTACCCTGAATTGGTGACTAACCGGGACTACATCCAGAGGGTGATGAAGATCGAGGAAGAAAGATTTGACCGTACCCTTGACCTGGGCCTGAATATTCTTGAGGGGGTCATCGGCGAGGCCAGGTCGGCGGGCCGTTCTGTTATCAGCGGCGGGGAAGTCTTTCGTCTCTACGATACCTACGGCTTCCCGGCCGAACTGACTGCTGAGATGGCGGCGGAGCAAGGCCTGGAATTGGACAAAGCCGGTTTTGACCGGGAGATGTCACAGCAAAAGGAGCGCGCCAGGGCAGCCGCCAGATTTGGCACCCGGGAGAAGGCCTTTTTTGTGGACTACGGCGTTTTGTCCTTACCCGCCACCGAGTTTAGTGGCTATGAAGGGACAACCTCAGATGCTAAAATCCTCATGGTGGCGACGCCCGCCGGCGCCGATGGCGCCGCCGCCGAGGGCCAGGAAGTGGAAGTGGTGCTGGGCCTGACCCCCTTTTA
This sequence comes from uncultured Dehalococcoidia bacterium, assembly GCA_964518085.1. Taxonomy (GTDB): domain Bacteria; phylum Chloroflexota; class Dehalococcoidia; order JACQUA01; family JACQUA01; genus JACQUA01. Next base: position 8,529 of record CAZFEA010000066.1, on the reverse strand, counting down.
CGCCGAGAAAGGCGGGCAGGTTGCCGATACCGGCAGGATTGTAGCCAGGCAGGGTTGGATCGAAATAGATGACGTGCAATGGGCCAGGTCGGACATCGTTGTTCATAAGGGGAGGGTAGGAGGCGGCCAAATCACCACCGGGGATACCGTCAGGGCGGAGGTGGCCGGGGAGCGGAGGCTGGACATTGCCCGAAATCATACCGCGACGCATTTGTTGCAGGCGGCATTACGCCAGGTGCTGGGAAAGCATGTCCGCCAGGCCGGTTCGCTGGTGGACCCCGAACGGCTTCGTTTTGATTTCAGCCACATGGGCGAGGTGACCGGTGAACAACTCAAAGAGGTACAGCGGATTGTAAACGGAAAAATCCGGGAAAACCTGCCGGTTAAGACCGAAGTGATCCCGTACAACGAGGCTTTGACCAGGGAGGCGATAGCCATTTTCGAGGAGAAATATGGCGATTTTGTGAGAATGGTGGGCGTGGGGGAACCGCCGTTCAGCCGCGAGCTTTGCGGCGGGACGCATCTGGACCAAACGGGGCAGATCGGCTTCATGCTGGTCACCGCCGAGGGAGGAATCGGCGCCGGACTGCGTCGCCTTGAGGCGGCCACCGGCAGGACAGCTATGGCGCTGGTCGAGCAGCGGCTGGACGTCCTGGACCGTCTGACGTCCGAGCTGAAGGTGTCCTGCGCCGAAGTTCCCACCAAAGTTTGTTCGTTCATGGAAGAGCTGGAGAAAGAACGCAAGAGGTCACTGCTTCTGGAAAAGGAACTGGCCAGAAGTGAAGTTGAATCGTTGCTTGGACAGGTACAGCAGCTTGACGGACTTAATATCATCGCTACCCGGGTTTCGGTTTCGACCTCGGAATCTCTCAGGGAGATGGGAGACCTGCTGAGGGATAAGCTTCGGAGTGGAGTAGTAGTCCTGGGCACGGTGATCAATGATAAGCCCAGCTTTCTTGCCATGGTGACGCCGGACCTGGTAAACAAGGGCATCCATGCCGGAGAAATCATCAAACGGGTGGCGAAAGTGGCCGGGGGTGGCGGCGGGGGGCGGCCGGATATGGCCCAGGCCGGCGGCAAAGACAAGAATAAGCTGGACGAAGCCCTCGGCGAGGTCAAGTCCATTCTTGCGGCCAGGGGCTGATGGCTGCTGCCGGAGACAAGCGATTCCTGGGGCTGGATGTAGGGGAAAAGCGGATTGGCGTGGCCATCAGTAGTCCCGGCGGGGTTTTGGCCTTGCCCCTGACTACAATAACGTTTTCTCGTATTCCGGAGGCGATCAAGGCTATCCAGGAGATCGTGCAACGCGAAGACATCGGGAAGGTGATTCTTGGCTTGCCTCGATCTTTGAGTGGAGAACTGGGACCGCAAGCGGCCAGGGTCGAGGAGTTTGCCAGGGCCCTGGGACAGACATTGTCAATTCCTATCGAGTTCCAGGATGAGAGATTTTCCACTTTCTCCGTTGACAGGATGATGCGCGAGGCAGGGACGAAGCGGGAGAAGAGAAAAGAAAGAATGGACGCCGAGGCCGCGGCCTACATATTGCAGGGCTACCTGGACAGGACTGAAAGATGATCTAAGATTTAAGATTGAAGATTCAAGATACCTGCGGTCCTTCTTAAATCTTCAATCTTAGATATTGGATCGACTAAGATGATCTGAGATTCAGGATTCAAGGTACCTGCGGTCCTTCTTGAATCTTAAATCTTAGATATTGGATCGGCGATGCACTACATTGGTCTAATAGGATATCCGCTGTCCCACTCGGTATCCCCGGCATTTCAACAGGTGGCCCTGGACTATCATGGTCTGGATGCCCGTTATGTTGTCTGGGAAACCAGGCCTGAGCAGCTCGGCGACGTTGTGGCGAATATCCGACATGACGAAAACTGGGGTGCAAACGTTACCGTTCCCCACAAGGAGAGGGTGATGTCGTTCCTGGATGGCCTGGAAGGCGATGCCGTGGCGGTAGGCGCGGTGAATGTAATTTATAAAGAACAGGCCAGACTACTGGGTAACAACACCGATGTTTACGGCTTCCTCCACGCCCTGGAAAACGACGGGCGGTTCTTACCGGCGGGTGGGAAAGCCCTTATCCTTGGAGCCGGCGGAGCGGCCCGGGCGGTAGTTTATGGCCTCGTCCGGTCGCGGATGAGTCTTATTACCATAGCGAACCGCGATATTCTTCGTGCCCGGGCGCTGGCCGGCGACATGACGCGGTTTTTGTCCGGACGCCAGCGACTGGAGTCCGTGCGGCTGGTGGAAGAAGACCTGGCGCCCCTTTTGCAAGGCTGTGACCTGATAGTTAATTGCACGTCCCTGGGTATGAAGGGCGCCCAGCAGGAACAGACGCCGCTCAGGGGCCGCTTGATTTCGAACCATTCACTGGTGTTCGATCTGGTGTATAATCCGGCAGAAACACTCTTTATGCGACAGGCCAGGGAGGGTGGCGCACGTGTCCTCGGGGGGCTTCCGATGCTGGTCTACCAGGGCGCGGCCTCCTTCGAGCTGTGGACAGGGAAAAAGGCTCCGGTTGACATAATGACTCAAGCCGCCAGAAGAGCCCTGGGATAGCCAGATAAGTCTCCTCTCCCGTCGAGGGAGAGGGAAAAACAAAGAGAAACCGGTCTCCTCTCCCCTTGCGGGAGAGGATTAAGGTGAGGGGGTCATCCTCACCCTGGCCCTCTCCCGTTGAGGGAGAGGGAAACACACCAAAGGAGACAGCTTGCTTCGTTTCCTGACGGCAGGAGAATCTCACGGCAAGGGGCTGGTAGTAGTGGTTGAAGGCATGGTGGCCGGGTTACCATTGACCGAAGATTACATCGCGCGGGACCTCAGGCGCCGACAGGCGGGTTACGGTCGTGGGGAGCGGATGAAGATGGAAAAGGACCATGGCGAAATCATGTCCGGTGTACGACATGGCAAGACTATCGGCAGCCCGATAGCATTGCTTATCCCGAACCGTGATTGGGAAAACTGGAAGAAGGCGATGAGTGTTACCGCTATCGATGAACTGGTCGAGCCGTTGACCCGTTTGCGACCCGGCCACGCCGACCTGGCCGGGGTGCTGAAATATAATCTGCCGGACATACGTCCGGTGCTGGAGAGGGCGAGCGCCCGCGAGACGACTGCCAGGGTTGCTGCCGGAGCCGTTGCCCGGCGGTTCCTGGCGGAGTTTGAGATAGCGGTGCACAGCCATACCCTGGCTGTTGGTGGAAGGGAAGTGAGGAAAGACATGTCTAGAGATTGGGACAGGGCCGAAGCCTCGCCGCTGCGCTGCTGTGACCCGGAAGCCGAGCAGGAGATGATAGCCGTCATTGATGAAGCCAGGAGTTCCGGCAATACGGTGGGAGGAATATTCGAAGTCATAGCCAGCGGGGCGCCTGTCGGGCTTGGAAGCCATGTCCATTGGGAACGCCGGATCAGCGCGGCCCTGGGGGCGGCGGTGATGAGTATAAACGCGGTAAAAGGAGTTGAGATCGGCGATGGATTCACCCTGGCCAAAGTCAGGGGCTCGGAGGCCCATGATGTCATAGAACCTCCTTCGGAAAATGAGGGCGCCTGGCGACATCGCACTAATCACGCCGGCGGCGTCGAGGGCGGAATGACCAACGGAGAGGAAATTGTCATCAGGGCGGCAGTCAAGCCCATCGCAACCATGACCAACCCTTTACCTTCCGTTGACCTGGCTACAGGGAAGGTAGTCAAGGCGCATTACGAGCGGAGTGACATTTGTGTCGTCCCGGCGGCGGGAGTGGTTGGCGAGGCAATGGTGGCCCTGGTACTTGCCGGGGCCATGCTGGAGAAGTTCGGCGGTGACCACCTGGATGAGACGCTAAGAAACTACCGGGCATACATGGAGACGGCCAGATTTTGAACACCAATGTCTAGACGCAACATCATTTTGATCGGCCTGTCTTTCACCGGGAAATCTACGGTGGGATGGCTTGTCGCCCGGCGTCTGGGATGGAAGTTCCTGGACCTGGACGAGGAAATCACAAGAAGAACGGGCAAAACTATACCTGAAATATTTGCCCACCAGGGGGAGAAGGCCTTCCGCTCGTATGAAAGCCAGGCGTTGAAAGAAGTGCTGTCTGAAGACGAGAATGTGATAGCTACCGGCGGGGGGGTGATTATCGCCGAGGAAAACCGCCGCCTGATGCAGGCTTCGGGTCTTGTGGTCCGCCTGGAGGCAACTCCGGAGACCATCCTCAAGCGGCTGATGAAGAGCCAGGAGTCTTCCATGCCCGAGGAACGCCCGCTGCTTTCCGGTGAAGACCCGCTGTCCCGGATAATGGCCATGAAAGAGCAACGGGGGGCGTTCTACGAGATCGCCCATATTGTAATCGACACCGATGAGCTATCTGCCCCCCAGGTGGTGGACAGGGTGGTGGCGGCCTGGCAGTCATACAGAGCTGATCCACCCGGGGTCAGGGACGCCCCGGAGGTCCGTGGCGGAACGAAACCAGTTCAGCCGGCCCGGGAGGCCAAATGAGGGTTGTCCATGCCGGTCAAAATGTTAAATCGAGATCCGCCGCCCTTTACCGGTCCCTCGCGGCTTATATCGAGGTGCTGAAACCCCGCGAGAGCCTTCTGTTGACCTTTTTGGGCGTCAGCGGGGCTCTCATGGCCGGAGGCTTATACGACAGCAGCAGGTTGTTGATCACCGTTCTGGCCATAGCCCTTGGATGCGAGGGTTGCAACGGCCTTACCAACTACCTTGATCGAAACCTGGACACCGTAATGAGGCGCACCTGCACGCGGTCTTTGCCCTCCCGGCGGATTCAACCACCTCAGAAGGTACTGCCTCTCACCCTGGGGTTACTCGGGGCGGGATTGGCAATCTCCTGGTTTCTGAATCCGGTTTGTTTCCTCGTGGGCGCCGCCGGCACGATAGCCGCGGTGGTCTGGCGCAAGACGATGTGGACCCACCTCCTCGGGTCAATTTCCGGCGTGGCGCCGCTGCTCATAGGATGGCTGGCGGTTAACCCTCGTCCTGACTGGACCCTGGCGCTGACCAGCCTGCTGGTGGCTTTCTGGGTGCCGCTGCACGTATGGAGTGTAATGGTGGCCAACCGCCAGGACTATTTGAAGGCTGGTCTGACCATCTTTCCGGTAACCTGGCCGGTCAAAAGTGTGGTCAAGATATTTCTTTTGCTTTCGGTCATCCTGACCGTCCTGTCGATTGTAATCTATGCGGTGGGAAGCTTCAGTTGGATATACCTCGCCATCGCGCTGCTCCTGGGCCTGGTTATGCTATATACCAACTGGAGACTGATGCTGTCCACTGCTTCCCGGGATGCCTGGAAAGTCTATAAACTCTCTGCCTATCCCTATTTGGGCATCATGTTCGCCGCCATGGCAATAGAAAGACTGGTGAGATGATCAAGGGAACAACGATTTTGGCGGTCAGGCGTAACGGCCAGGTCGCCGTGGCGGGGGATGGCCAGATCACGGTCGGCGATGTTGTCTTCAAACAAACGGCGAAGAAGGTCCGGACCCTGTTCAACGACCAGGTAATCGCCGGTTTCGCCGGTTCGGTTGCCGATGCGGTAACCCTTTTTGAGAGGTTTGAAAGCCAGTTGGAGAAACATTCCGGCCAGTTGAAGAGGTCTGCTGTCGAGCTGGCCAAGGAGTGGCGCACCGACCGGGTTCTGCGGCGGCTCGAGGCCTGGCTGGTGGTAGCGGACCAGCGTGAAATCCTGGTCATATCCGGGGAGGGGGATGTGATTGAACCCGATGATGACCTGGTGGCCGTTGGGTCCGGCGGGGGGTATGCCCAGGCCGCGGCCAAGGCCCTGATGCAGCATTCAACCCTCGGCGCAGCGGATATCGCCCGCACCAGCCTCGAAATCGCGGCCGGAATTTGCATTTTCACCAACAAGAATATCAGCGTGGTCATCCT
>CAZFEA010000066.1:0-2524 GCA_964518085.1 uncultured Dehalococcoidia bacterium | reverse complement strand
AGAAGACAGAAGATAGAAGTCAGAAGTCAGAAGACAGAAGAACAACCGTAGCAGCGAAGTTTCCTCGCGGTGACCACCGCCCGGTCTCTTAAATCTTGAATCTTTAATCTTAAATCGTTTTATGGACTTTTCTTTCACTGAAAAAGAGCTGATGTTCCAGGGGCAGGCCAGGGAATTTGCCCGTAAGAAGGTGAGGCCCCTGGCAGCGGAAATCGACCGCACCGGGGAATACCCCTCGGCGCTGGCTGAAGAGATGGGACGGGTCGGGCTAAGGGGACTTCCCTATCCCGCCAGTTACGGAGGGGTCGGCGCGGGTTACCTGTGTTATGCCCTTGCCCTGGAACAAGTTTGCGCCGCTTCCATGACCGTCGGGGCCATCATGGCGGTGAATACCGTTCCGGAAGAGGCCATCTTCCGTTTTGGCGCCGAAGAGCAGAAACAGCGGTTGCTTTCCCCCCTGGCCCGGGGCGAGAAGCTGGCCGGCATTGCGTTCACCGAGGCCGACACCGGGTCTGACCCGAGGGAAATAAAGATGCTATCGAGACCCGAGGGTTCGTTCTTTGTAGTGACAGGGGAGAAGCAGTTCGTGGCCATGGCCGCCGCCGTGGACCTCGAGCTCGTCTTTGCCCGGGACCCGGTAAGAGGGCTGAATGCGTTTATTGTCGAAACAGCTTCTCCCGGCTACCGGGTCAGGGAGGCCTACGAGACCATGGGCCTACGGGGATTCGGGACTTCTACGGTAGTGCTGGAAGACGTGGAGGTCCCGGAGCAGAACCTTTTGGGACCCCGGGGCCACGGCTTCGGTGTGCTTCTCGACGCTATCACCCTGGGAAGGCTGGGTGTGGCTGTCGAGGGACTCGGTCTGGCCCAGGAGGCCCTTGACCTGTCGCTGGAATATGGCAGGGAAAGAAAGGCAATGGGCAAGCCTGTTGGCCGGCTTCTCAGTGTGCAGGGACTCCTCGCGGAGATGGCCAGCCGGCTGGAGGCGGCGCGATGGCTGACTTACCGGGCCGCTTTTCTGCGCGACCAGGGAAAAGACATAAGATATGATTCTTCAGCAGCCAAATTGTTCTCGTCCCAAATGGCGGTCGATGTTACCCGCATGGCGATGCAGGTTTTCGGCTCGTTCGGTACGATGAGATCCCTGGCGGTGGAAAGGCTTTACCGGGATGCCAAAATGGCCGAGATATATGTCGGCAGTTCGGAAATTCAGCGGTCCATCATAGCCAGCAGTCTGTTGGATTTGTAGGGGCGACGCTTTCCCCTCTCCCTTGACGGGAGAGGGTCGGGGTGAGGGTGTCCCCCTCACCTTAATTCTCTCCCGCAGGGGGAGGGGAAACAGTGAGCGGATTTGAACAAATCTCCATGTCGTTTGGTTTCAATCTTTTGACTACCGACCAGGAAAGCGGGGCCCGTAGCGGGGTACTGCATACTTCTCATGGTGGCATACTCACCCCGGTCTTCATGCCGGTCGGCAGCCAGGCCACGGTCAAGACTCTTACCCCTGATGACCTGCACTCGCTGGGATTTGGCCTGATCTTGTGCAACACGTACCATCTTTATCTACGTCCCGGAATTGAAGTTGTTCGTGAGATGGGGGGTCTGCATCGTTTCATGGGGTGGGATGGGGCAATTCTAACCGACAGCGGCGGCTATCAGCTTTTCAGCCTCAGCCCGCTGACGGGGGTTAGCGAAGAAGGGGTGTTGTTCCGTTCTCATATCGATGGCAGCGAACGCATGCTGACGCCTGAAACGGCCATCGAATTGCAGCAGGGCTTCGGGTCAGACATAATGATGGCCTTCGACCAGCCGCCCCAGGTTACCGACAGCCATGATGAGGCCGCGCAGGCTACCGAGAGGACCTACCGCTGGGCGCACCGCTGTTTGCAGGTCCACAGGTCGGACGGGCAGGCGCTTTTTGGGATCGCCCAGGGCGGGCTGTTTGCGGAGCTGCGCCGGCAGTCGGCCGAGGCCATCGTCTCCCTGGGTTTCGAGGGGTATGCCGTGGGCGGTCTGAGCCTGGGCGAAGACAAGCAGACCACCTATGAAATGGTCAAGGAGACGGTGTCCCGCTTCCCTGGTGAGAAACCACGCTATTTGATGGGAGTTGGCGCCCCTGAAGACCTGCTGGAGTCAGTATCCCTGGGGATTGATATGTTCGACAGCGCCCTGCCCACCCGGGTGGCCCGGAACGGCGCCCTGTTCACGCGCAAAGGTCGCCGGAATATCCGGAACGCCAGTTTCCGGTTGCAGGACGCTCCCTTTGATCCTGGATGTTCCTGCTATACCTGCGCCCATTTTTCCGCGGCATATTTGCATCACTTGTTCCGGGCCCGGGAGCTTCTGGTCTACCGGTTGGCCACCATCCACAATTTGCATTTTATCGGCGTCTTGATGGAGGCCATCCGAACGTCAATCAATGAAGGGGCTTTTTGCCGTTTGAAGAAAGAATTCCTGGACGGCTACGAGATCACCGACCAGGCGGCCCGGTCCATCTATGGCCGCATCGCCCAGGACCTGGCGG
>CAZFEA010000065.1:0-12279 GCA_964518085.1 uncultured Dehalococcoidia bacterium | reverse complement strand
TTTCCCCTTTTTCAAAGGGGGAGACCGACATCATTTCCCGCCTTTTCAAAGGGGGAGACCGACATCATTTCCCCCTTTCGCGAAAGGGGGATTAAGGGGGATTTTTCCTGTTTCGCGGGAGGCTCGGAGGCTCAAAAGGTATTGACTTTTGCCATTTTCTGGTCGAAAATTAGTCGCCTACCCCGGTGGAGAAACAGGGCCACGGACTGACCTTAACGGCCCCAAACCTATTATCCGGTTCTTGCAGGAGAATGAGCAATGGGAACAATAAGACCGGCTTTCATTATCGCAGTCGCCCTGCTGGCGATGGGAACAGCTTGCTCCCAGGCCCGGCCGGTAGCCACGCCGGCCCCTCCGGTCCCGCAAGCAGCATCGTCGAAGCCTGACTGGCAGGCGGAATGGGAAAAGACCGTGGCCGAAGGCAAAAGAGAAGGGTCAATTGTGATGTACACCAATGCGGGGACCGAGGTCAAAAACGCTCTCACCGGTGCCTTGAAAGAAAAATACGGTATCGGCATAGAATGGGTGTCCGGCCGGGGTGCGGAACTGACCACCAAAATACTCGGCGAGAGGCGGGCCGGTCTGTATTTCGCCGACCTGTGGCTGGGTGGAGCGACCACTCCGGTGTCCGTGCTCAAGCCGCAAAACGTGCTTGCCCCGGTAAAGCCGCTGTTTCTCCTGCCCGAGGTACTGGACGCCAGGGCCTACTATGACGAGGAAATCCCCTTCGTTGACCGGGAAAAAATGTATATCATGGTAACGGGCCCTATGTCGCCAAGACCATTCTCATCAATACCGACCTGGTGCGACCGGGTGAAATGAAGGCCTATGCCGACCTGCTGGACCCTAAGTGGAAAGGCAAGATAATCATGGGCGACCCGTCCCAGGCCGGGGGCACAGGCCGGTTCTTCCTGATGACCAGGGGTAAAGTACTTTGACGCCAATAAGGAAGAGGTACTGCTGAAGGAACAGGAACACCAGAAATTCGCCAGGGAAATATACGGGCCGTACATGAAATAACAATGGGCAAGGATTTTCGCTTCATCGGTAAAGAGACTCCACGGCAGGCGGCCAGGGAATTCGTCACCGGCCGGGCTAAATACGTGGCCGACCTGAAACGGCCTCATATGCTCTATGGCAGGGTGCTGCGCAGCCCTCACGCCCATGCCAACATCCGGAATATCGATACCGCCGCCGCTGAAAACCTCCCGGGAGTGAGGGCGGTACTTACTTACAAGAACTCTCCGGACTGGTACCTTGGGGTACCGCTCCCCCATTCCCGGATACTGGACAACAAGGTCCGCTATGCCGGTGACGCGGTCGCTCTCGTGGCCGCCGCCACCCAGGACATCGCCGAAGAAGCCCTGGATATGATCAGGGTAGACTATGACCCTCTGCCGGCAGTCTTCGACACGGAAGAAGCGATGAGGCCGGGTGCGCCCCAGGTGTTCTCCCAGTTTCCCGGCAATGTCGTCCCGGAGGACCTCGTCACCCAGCGCCTGGGGCACCTGCTGCATATGGACATCGGGGACATAGAGCAGGGTTTCCGCGAGGCCGATGTTATCGCCGAGGGATCGGCCAGGGTGGAAAGCGGCCAGAACCCTCTGCCCGCTGAAGCACCGGGCGTAATCGCCGAGTGGGAGTCCGATGACAGGCTGACCGAATGGGGGTCATTCTCCTCCCTCGGCATCGCCCAGTCCCGCGCCCAGGCGGCGATGAAACTACCGCCCGGCGGGCTGCGGCTGATCGCGGCCTATGTTGGCGGCAGCTTCGGCTCCAAGCACATCACCGCCGTCAGCCACATCATGTTCTACGCCGCCGCCCTGGCCAGGGTCACCGGCCATCCGGTGGCCATCTTTTACACCAAGAACGAGCATTTCACCTCCTACCAGGTCAGAATGGGCAGCCGGACCAGTTACCGGATAGGCATGAAGAAAGACGGCGCGGTAACCGCCGTGGCCGGGGACTGGTTGGCCAACTGCGGCGCCTATTCCTGCGCCCAGGGGCCCATGGTCTCGGTGGGCCTGATCGCGCTGCCCTTCCTGACCAACTGTCCCAATATCCGGGTGAGCGGCAAAACGGTGGTGACCAATACCATCCCCTCCGGGTCGTTCCGCGGCTTCGGCTACCTGGAAAACTCGGCCCTGCTGTCATCGGTGTTGTTCCGGGCCATGGAAAAGGCCGAGATCGACCCGGTGGAATTCTTCAAAAAGAACCGGCTGAAACCCGGCGACAGGTTCTTTCACCCCTATTTCAACACCGGGTTCGAGACCTCGGCCGGTCCGGACATCGCCCCGGCCATCGAAAAGGCCTCCGTTGTCTTCGGCTGGAAGGAAAAGTGGAAGGGATGGGGACGGCCCACCTCCGTCACCGGTGCGCTCAGGGTTGGGGTCGGTGTCGGCCTGGCGGGGCAGAGCGACAACGGCGAGCAACCCTCCAGCGCCAATGTCCAGCTCAACTCCAACGGGTCGGCCACCGTGTACTGCTGCGCCACCGAGTTCGGCACCGGCACCAGGGACATGGTGCGCAAGATGGCCGCCGAAGCCCTGGACATGCCCCTGGAGAGCATCTTCACTACCCCCGCGGACACGCTGGTTAATCCATGGGACGTCGGGAGTACCGGTTCCAGGAGCACCTACTGCATGGGCGCCGCGATAGTAGCGGCGGTTGCCGACGCCAAAAAAAAGCTCTTCAAACAGGCGGCCGTGAAACTGGACATTGACCCGGGCAGGCTGGAGACCCGGGACGGCTTCGTCTACGTCAAAGACCGGCCGCAGACCAGGCTTCCCTGGATTGCGATCCTTGGCTACCATGGGGGGGTGACCGGGGAGGGCCACTTCCCGGGACGGTTCAACATAACCACCTACCAGTGCCATTTCGTAGAGGTGGAAGTAGATGTCGAAACCGGCCTGGCCAGGGTGCTGAAACTGGTTTCGGCGACGGACTGCGGGCAGATAGTCAACCCGCTGGCCCTCCAGGGCCAGCTCCAGGGGTTCGACCCGGGCATCGGCCTGGCGCTGCGGGAGCGGGGCGTGCGGGACTCCAGGAGCGGCCGCCTGCTCAACCCGAACATGATAGACTACAAGACCTGCACCTTCCTGGAGCTGCCCGATCACCGCTTCGTCATCACCGAGACGCCGCCGGCGGCGGACCCGCCCTGCCCCTTCGGCGCCTTCGGCGCCGGCGAGCCTTCGCCCACCCCCGCCACCCCGGCGATAACCATGGCCCTGTACAACGCCACCGGCCGCTGGTTCACCGAATACCCGGTAACCCCGGACAGTATTCTGCGGGCTGCGGTTCCCCTCTCCCTGAACGGGAGAGGGTCAGGGGGAGGGTGACCCCCTCACCTTAGTCCTCTCCCGCAGGGGGAGAGGAGACCGCGCTCCCTGCGAGCTGGTCTACCTGAAAAACTGACTACTGGAGCAAATAGATGACACGGAAAACTACCCTGGTCTCAGTAACCTGTTTAATTGTCGTTTCCATATCCGTTTTGCTTGCCTGTGTCCGGCAACCGGCGCCAGGACAAGAAGCTGTAGCCACCCCGGGGACCGTGTCCCGCCAAGGCTGGCCGGAGGCCCAGGCGGGGCAGCGAGACTGGCAATCTATACTGAAGGAAGCCGCCAAAGAAGGCGTCGTCACCGTATATAGCGGCGCCGGGCCTGAGGTCAAGGATGCCCTGGCCAGGGGACTGAAAAACAAGTACGGCCTGGAGGCCCAGTTCGTCACCGGACGGGAGGCTGAACTGGTAGCCAAGATCACCGCCGAAAGGCGCGCCGGCCTGTTCTTTGCGGACGCCCTCATCAGCGGTGGCGGGAACCTGGTAACCGTGCTGAAACCGGCCGGCGTCCTGGCCCCGCTGGAGCCCCACCTGGTCCTTCCCGAGGTGACCGACCCGAAAGCCTGGCCGGGCGGCAAGTTCCCGTACTATGACAAGCACAACCTCTCCACGCCATTGACCATGGCCTACTGGTCCTATATCCTGGTCAACTCTGACCTGGTCAAGGACGGCGCGATCAAATCATACCTGGACCTGGTCAAGCCGGAATGGAAGGGAAAGATCGTGATGTTTGACCCGGTGCAGGGCGGCGTCGCCAGGACCATGTGCGCCTATCTCCTCAACTTCATCTTCGGCTACGAAAAGGGTGAGCAGTTCCTGCGCGACCTGGTCAAGCAGGACCCCCTCATTGTCAAGGACGCCCGTCTCCTGGTGGAGTGGGTGGCCCGGGGAAGGTATCCCGTCGGCCTGGCGGCTTCCATGGCCGTGGTGCCCCAGTTCCGGGCATCGGGAGCGCCGGTGAAATGGGCCCGCGTCGCCGAGGGAGGACTGGTCAGCCCGGCCAGCTCCATCTTCGCGGTGGCCGACCGGGCGCCCCACCCCAACGCGGCCACCGTACTGACCAACTGGCTGCTGACCGCGGAGGGGCAGGCGGCCTTCAGCCAGAGCTACGGGCAACCCGCCACCAGGCTGGGTGTCCCGGCCACGGGCATCGACCCCTTCCAGAGCATAATCCCGGGCGAAAAGATCTATCCCGTGGACGAGGACTTCTACACCACCAACTGGGAGAAGGCCGCGGTGATAATCGACAGGGTGTTCGCGCCGGTAATAAAGTAGTCCCGGGGCGGCGGTCATAACGATGCCGGCTTGTACGGCAAACTCGCCGGAATCTTCCGGTACTCCGAGGGCCTGGCCGGGTACCGGTAGAGCGGGACGGGTACCTTTCTCGCCGTGGATTGCCCCTTCCCCCGGTTGGTCTGCACCACCCACCGCAGCCAGTTAATGTTGTCTTTATACGGGAAATCAACGCGGATGTTATTGGCCCGCGTCTCTTCCCGGATGAGACTTCCTTTGAATATCAGCTCGGCCACCTGCAGGTATGACGCCAGGGCGTTGGCCTTCACGAGCTGGTGACAGTCTCCCGCCCTGACGGTCTTCGCCTCAAGCTTCCAGTCCTTGATCTGTGTCAGCAAATCGTTGATGCTTTCCGCGCTGCGGAACACCGATGTGCGGGCCGGGCTGATATGGCTGTGGATCTTCTCGAACATCATGTCCGGCGGCATGCCCGACTTTGCCCGCAAAGGCCGCAAAGCCTCCCTCACCAGCGCCGCCGCCTGGGCCTCAACCACCGCTTTCTGTCCGTTTTCCATGGCAAACCGGGCGGCATATTCACCGGCGCGGTAGCCGCCGACACAGCACTGCGCCAGGTTGACCCCTCCCACGGAGTAGGTGCCATGCGCCGGCATGCCGGAGGCGTCACCCGCGGCGTAGAGGCCGGGCAGGCTGCTTTCGCCGAAGATGTTGACTCTTATCCCGCCGCATATAATATAAATCTGACCCGAGATTACAACGTATTTGACCGCCTGTTTCTGGAAGTCTATGCCTTCCTCCTTCATGGCAGTCACCATGGGGCCGGTGGTGGGCAGGGTATACAGCTTGTTGATGCTTTCCTGGTCCAGGTGCCTCATGTCGATGTGTATCGGCCCCCGGCCCTGCATCCCCTCGAATACGATAGCCAGGCCGAGGTCTTCCCGCCTGCCCCTTTCCATCAAATCCGGCAGGTATTTAGCCATGAACCTTTCGCCGGCGGCATTGAACAACCTCATCCCCAGGTGCTGGTAGGTATTGAGGTGGACCCCCAGGTATTTATCCTCAAAACCCATTTCGTCAAAGCACCGGGCAAACTCCATGTTGTATACATCGGCCCCCGCCCGGTACGCCTGGGCAATGCCGCTGCCGGTGTTGCCAAACAGGCCGGATGAACCCGTGGCCATCACCGTGGTCCCCGAGCTTATGATGCAGGGTTCTCCGGTCCTGGTGTCGAAACCCGCGGCGCCGGCAACCGTTCCTCTAGTGGGGGTTTCACCATCGGAAGTGAGCAGCCCGGTTATCATCACCCTTTCCAGCATGGTCACGCCCGCGCCCTCCAGCCGCTTTCTCATCACCTCCATCATCTGCAGGCTGTCAATCGTGGTTATCCTGGTATTCACGTGGTTCAGGCCCACGTGGCGGTAAATGCTGCCATCCCTGTCGCGCTCGAAGTCCAGCCCCCACTCTTCCATGTCTCTCAACCTCTTAGGATGGTCTTCCAGCAGCAGCCGCACCCAGTCCTGGTCGCCCAGGTACTGCCCCTTTTCCGAGATTTCCCGGTGCCAGACGTCCATATCGTCGGACGCCGCCGGGCACAATATGCCGGCGCCGGAAAAACTGCTCTTGCCGCACTTGCCGACTTTGCCGAGCTCCACCAGGATGACCCGGGGGGCCAGCTCCCTGGCTCTGGCCGCCGCCCACACCCCGGCCAGCCCGGCGCCAACGACCAGCACGTCACATTGAAAACGCTTCATTTCACGGCTCCTCTATCTTGCAGTGAGCCGATAATAGCCCACACGAAAAGGGTTGTCAATCGGACGTCTCCCCCTTTCGCAAAAGGGGGAAAAAGGGGGATGACCGGACGTCTCCCCCTTTCGCAAAAGGGGGAAAAAGGGGGATGACCGGACGTCTCCCCCTTTCGCAAAAGGGGGAAAAAGGGGGATTTTCCCTGTTTCGCGGAAGGCCGATGTAGTAAAATAGCAGCCGAGAAAGGAGGCTGCCATGTACAGTTTACCGCTTGAGGAGCGCGACCGGCGCTGGAGCAAAGTGCGGGAGGCCATGGGCAAAAGGAGCCTGGGGGCTTTAATAGTGTGGGGGTCGCTTGGTTTCAACGGCAACTACTGCGGCAATCTCAGGTATCTCACCAACTTCAAGATCGAGGGCTACCTGGTATTCCCGGACGGAGCGCCGCCGTCGCTTTTCACCTTCACCGGCAGCTCCGCCCCCAGTTCCCCATTTCTGTGGGTGTCGGACTGGCGCACCGGGCATCCCAGGTACGCCAGGGTGATGGCCGCCATGCTGAGGGAACTGCACCTGGAAAAGGCCGGTATCGGCCTGGTGGGGCTATCGGGTTACTATGGCGAGTTCGGGTTTCCCCATGCCGCCTATGCTTCGCTCATCGCCGGGTTCCCTGAGGCCCACTTTGAAGACGCGACGGACATCGTCGAGGACTGCCGGCGCGTCAAGAGCGCCGCCGAGCTGAAGTGTTTCGACCTTGGATGCCAGGCGGCCGAGGTGGTCTTCGGTACCATAGGCAGCGCCGCCAGGGTGGGGGCGACGGACTTCGAGGTCAAGATGAAGCTCACCGACGCCCTGGTGAAGAATGGCTGCGACCCGGACTCCATGGTGCTCTACGGCTCGGGAAAGGAGCTGTACCACGCCTCGCGGGGACGCTTCCTGGAAACCAAGCACGTAGAAAAAGGCGACGTCATCCTCACCGAGTTCGACGCCAGGTTCCTGGGGTACAAGGCCCAGTTCAACCAGGCGTTCTCTGTGGGAACGCCGGACAGGGAATGGAGCAATATCTTCAAGACCTGCGTGGCCTCCTTCGAAAGCGGCCTCAAGGTCTTGAAGCCGGGGATCACCGCCGGCGAACTGGAAGAAGCCTTCCACGCCCCCATCCGGAAGGCCGGCTACAGCCACAGGTTCCCCGCCTTTCACGGCCTCGGGCTGTCCCTGGAAGAGCCGATCGGTTCCTTTCCGCTGCAGCCGGAGCACAAGCTCAAGTCTTCCATGGTCATCCAGGCCGGCATGGTGCTCGAGTTCGAACCGCATGTTGTGGCCCCGGACGAGAAGAAAGGCATATCCTTCGGCTGCCCCGTCCTGGTCGCCGACACCGGCTGCGCCGTCATCCCCAGGAACTGGAAGCCCGAGTTCCCCGACCTGTCCTGATCCCCCCGCAAAATAGCCGGTACCACAGGCGGCCCTGCCTGTGAGACAGCGGGTGGCACAGGCCTCCGCGCCTGTGAGACACCGTCTTGCTCCCAAAACGCCGGTACCACAGGCGGCCCTGCCTGTGGAGACACCGTCTCGCTACCAAAATACCGGTACCACAGGCGGCCCTGCCTGTGAGACACCGTCTCGCTCCCAAAACCCGCACGCTATCTCCTCTCCCCCTGTGGGAGAGGATTAAGGTGAGGGGGTCACCCTCACCCCGAAAAACACCGGTACCACAGGCGGCCCCGCCTGTGAAACATCGTCTCGCTCCCAAAACCCACACCCTATCTCCTCTCCCCCTGCGGGAGAGGATTAAGGTAAGGGGGTCACCCTCACCCCGAAAAACACCGGTACCACAGGCGGCCCTGCCTGTGAGACACCGTCTCGCTCCCAAAACCCGCACGCTATCTCCTCTCCCCCTGTGGGAGAGGATTAAGGTGAGGGGGTCACCCTCACCCCGAAAAACACCGGTACCACAGGCGGCCCCGCCTGTGGCGGCACCGTCTTGCTCCGAAAATACAACATTTCACCAGATTAGCACAGATTTGAGTAAGAAATGGCGGTCTAAAGGCTCAACCGGGTCTGGAAACCGCACGAAGAATCTTGTGAGAATCTGGTGTAATCTCGTGGTTCATTGTTCAGGTTATTGGTGGGCAGCCCCTTAGGCAATAGCGCCCTCCTCCCTCCAGGTCCCGGCAGGAAAATCATCCCGCCCATCCAAACCGCGTGACACTACTGTTGTCACTCCGGCTGCGTATAATCCTCAGGTAGACGTTAAAAGAAAACCACCCGTCAAGGCCATCGACTGCGCCCCCAGATACGATTCAATACTGAAATTATAATAGAGGTATCAACAAAAGGAGGAAAACATGCGCATCAAGACCGCGACCATCTTCTTCAAACTGGGCGCCCATTATCTCCACACGGGGGACATCGACCGGGCCATCCAGACCCTGACCTGGTCCATTGAGCTCGCCCCGGGCCACGCCCCGCCCTACGATTTGCGCGGCATCGCCTACGCCCGGAAATACCACTACGACGAGGCCATCCAGGATTTCGACCGGGCGGTGCACATTGACTCTGACTATGCCCCGGCCTATAATAATCGCGGCTTATCCCGGTACAAAAAATACATGTCTGCGGAGGCCCTGGTGGACTATGATAAGGCCATTGAGCTGTCGCCGGACATAGCCGTATTCTATTACAATCGCGGTCTGGCCCACCATAACCTCGGGCAATACGACCAGGCCATCGCGGACTACAACCTCGCCCTCGAACTGGACCCGGGGCAGGCGGAGTTCCTGACATACCGCGGTGAGACCTATGCCGAGATGGGCGACTACGACAAGGCCCTGGCCGACTTCGAAGAGGCGCTGGAGCTGGACCCCGGCGACATCCAGGCCTGCGCCAGCCGCGCCCTGATTTTGGGCCTGATGAAGGAGGGAAGTTGGCCTACCTCGTAATCAGCGACATCCACGGCAACGCCGAAGCGCTTACGGCGGTCCTTGAGGACGCCGGGAAGCGGGCTGATATCGGCAAAATCCTGTGCCTCGGCGACATCGCCGGCTATGGCGCCCAACCGGACGTCTGCCTGGCCACCGCCAGAGAAAGCGGCTTCATCTGCGTCAAGGGCAACCACGATATGGCGGTGACCGGGGAGATTGACACCGGGGACTTTAACGACGCCGGCGCAGAAGCCGTGGCCTGGCAGTCCGGCCGCATCCCTCCCTCGGACTTGAAGTGGCTGAAAGGGCTTCCCCTGACCCTGGAGATAGGCGACTTCACCCTGGCGCACGGCAGCCCGCGGGACCCCGTCTGGGAATACGTCGAGACCGACAGAGAAGCCGCCGCCAGCATGTCGCATTTCAAGACGAAGTACTGTTTTGTCGGCCACACCCACTGCCCGGTGTACTTCGTGTATCGGGGGTATGGGAGGGGGATGGAAACGAGCTACTTCGTCCCGGGCCGGGCGGTGAAACTTTCCGACCGGATGGTGATAAATCCGGGCGGGGTGGGGCAGCCGCGGGACGGCGACCCCCGGGCCAGCTATCTCCTCTGTGACGTCGAAAAGGGAGAGGTCACCAACTACCGCGTGACGTATGACGTCAACGCCGCCCAGAACGCCATCCGGCAGGCCCACCTGCCCGACCGGCTCGCCCAGCGGCTGCAACACGGAAGGTAAAATGAAAACGCCGCCAGCCCGTCCGCGAAGAGCCTATATATCTGATAGGTGAACGGTGGGCAGAAGTAGCCAGGCTTGCGCAAAATGCCCTCAATTCGCCGGTAGTCAGGCGCGCCGTGGCCTCGGGAAGGTACTACCGCGAGGTTTTCGTCGGAGCGCCTGTCGGAGATGGATTGATGGAAGGCTACATTGACCTCCTTTTCGAGGAAAATGGGGGCATGGTGGTGGCGGACTATAAGACTGATGCGCTCGACAACGAGGAGGAGGAGATGAAGAAGCTGGACCGGTACGGCCTGCAGGCCGGCGCCTATGCCCTGGCTATTTCAAAGGCGACGGGGAAGCCAGTCAAGGAAGTGGTGCTGGTGTTCCTCAGTGCGAACAAGGAAATTTGCCTCACCGATGTGGGCAAGTGGGAAGCCGTGGCGCACGAAAAAGCGAAGGCAGTGCTGGGGTGAGTTTCCCTCTGGCCTGGGGTTCAGGTGTTGCGTTGCGCTTGAGATTGCGCAACGCGAGCAGGGCAATCATAGTTGTGCTGTAGCCCGGTGGAATCTGGTCGCTACCAGTCACAACGACATGAGGAAGCTTTATGGGCTTCGACAAGAAGTAGAGTAGACTCTTATCTCCGTCGGACCAACCCTCATTTCTCGCACGGTCGGCGATGGCGCGCAAACCAAGGAGCCAGTGTGGCCATAACTTGTCATTGCGGATCTGAGCATCTACAATAGTCTCCGCATCATTCTTGAGCTGTGCGACGGTAGCGTGAAGGACTCTGATCACCCGGCTGACGTAGTGTATTCCGCGTTGCTGAACGCCTGCCACTTTGCCCACGCATTGCTGCGTGAATTCTGGGGCGAAATAGAGTGGCAGTTCGATGTCTTTCCGTCCACCCACATACATGAATCCCTCGAGAAACACGCGCTGCGCATTCAGAAGATCATCTTTCTTTACCATCACCTCAGCCTGGTAGCTTTTCATCTCATAACACTCCTTGAAGAAATTAACAAAGTCCTGCACAAAAATCCGGGATCGAGAGCTAAGGTTTTCTTGCTTCAGCCGCCGCAATGCAATCTCGAGAACCTGCGCCCACCGCATCTCGCGCAGTTCGATTCCACTGCCTGACAATTTGCTGGAAACGTCTGAGAAGACTTCTGGACTGAGACCGTCCCTTGTCAAAGGAATAATATATTTGTCCTGGTGCTTCCCCCACATCTGGTTTATTTCCTCCAGATTCTCTTTCCGGTGCTTTCCGCAATCGCAACCGACCGTGTAGCGTAGCAGTTGGCAGGCGTCGGGTGTACCCTTACCGATCTTACATTCGATAACGACCCTCAATCTTCTTGAACCTCCTGCCTCCAACACAACGTCCCGTCGACCGCTCACACCAGCTCCAATTTGCTCCTGAAGATGAACCTGGAAATCCGAGGTGCATCCTCTGTAAGCCTTGCCCTGTACCTTGCCTTTTTTTAGAAAAGCTATCATGAATTGCGGATCTACCACCATCAGGTGTCCGAGACCATAGCTCAATGCGTTTTCATCTCGGCCCATCAAGTGGTAAACATTTGCTGTCCGGGGACTCATGGTAAGCCTGATGTTGGGCATCGCATTGCTCCCTATATAGTGCTGTTCTCAGACACATTGGTCTTGATTTTCATCAGGGGAAACAAGAACGGGCAGTCCGGGGACTGCCCGCGACTCCGCCAGCGAAGTGACGGAGGAAGTATCTAAATACTAACATGACCGTCGGCTGTGTCAACGGGTATAACGTCGTCAGCCAAAACGAAAAATGCCCCTGGGCCGGCAGGCCTTTTGGGGGCATTTCATAGGTAGCATCGGCAGATGCCGCATGGACTTCAGAGACAACGCGGAAGCCAGTGATAGGATGGTTCACTTTCACCACAGCCTCTTCAGCAAACGGGCACCTGTACGGCATCTTCGCTCCAGACTACTTCTGCCACTTCCTGGTCAGCCTCGCAGCGGCGTCTGTGAGGGAGAGCGTCTGGCCCTTTCTAATGGCTGCCTCCCCGGCCCGAATCTTTTGCAGCAAGTACAGTCGCTCCATGACCTCTTCAACATCCACTTCATCGGGAAGTTCCCTTACAAGAGCCTCGAGTTCTGATTTCAATATGTTCATGTCTTCCCCGGCGAGTTATTCTCGGCTTATTATCCCACTTTCCACGCGCTTAATCACGCTCCGAAGCCACCCTTGCCCATACAAAAAAAAGCCTCCGGAACCGGTCCCCGGAGGCTTCTTCCAATTGCTTTGGTAGCGCAAGTTGTACGATAGATAGAACTTTTA